>JAFGKN010000721.1 GCA_016928605.1 Planctomycetota bacterium
GACTGGATCGCCACCCTGCGCGTCGAGGGAGGCGAAATCACAGGTCTCCGCGACCGCACGGCCGAGCTCAATGCCGCGCTCGATCCGGAGGAGCCCTTCACGAGCATCGTCGCCTTCGGGACCGACGGGCGGGGCGAGGTCTACATCGCCTCCATCGGCGGCAGTCTGTTCCGCGTGGTGCCGGCGCCGGAGACACCCCCATCGCCCGCTTTCACCCGCGGCGATGCCAACTCGGACGGCGGTCTGGACATCAGCGACGGAGTGATCACCCTGATCTGGCTCTTCCTCGGCTCGGCTCCGCCCCCCTGCCTCGACGCGGCAGACGCCGACGACAGCGGCGTCGTGGAGCTCGCGGATGCGGTCTTCACGTTCCAGTACCTCTTCCTCGGAGGAGCGGCTCCGCCGGCGCCCGGGCCGGCGAGCTGCGGCGCCGATCCGAGCCCCGACGAGATCGACTGCGCTCAGCCTCCGCCCGTCCCCGGGTGCTCGTGAGGCGAGCGTCCAGGCAGCCGCGGGGCCTTGCTTCCCGGGCGAGCGCGAGCCGGCGGCGGCATCCGCACGCGCTGCGCACCCGAGGCGCCGGGTGATGCCGGGCTCGATCTCGACGCTCGCGGGGGAGCCCGAACGGTCAAGAGCGATGAACCTCCGGAGATGCGACCGAACGGAACGGCTCAGACTCCCTTCTGGTCGAAGCGCAGCGAGCGCGTGGAGACCTCCTGCCCGGTGGGACTCGACAGCGGACCGTAGAGCGCTGGCCGGCGCGTGCGGATCCAGCGGCGCCCGGTGCTGTTCTCGATGAGGGAGAGATCGAGATCGGCCACGACCATGTCGTCGCCGGCCTTCCACGTCTCGGCCAGGATGCGCCCGTAGGGGTCGATGATCATCGCGTTGCCGGTGCGGACCTCATCGTCGTCGGGTCCCACGCCGTTGGAGAAGACGAGGAAGAGGCCGTTGTCGTGAGCCCGCGCCGGGAGCCAGCGCATCAGCCACTCGCGGCCCTTGGGACCTCGCAGCTCCGCCTCGATGCTCTCGGGATCCTCCACGCGGCGGTCCCACAGCGAGCGGTCGATCTTGCCCATGATGTGGATGTCCCTCGAGTCGCAGCCGCCCGTCTGGTGCGGAGCCAGCAGGATCTCGACGCCGCGGAGGGCGTTGATCCGCACGTTCTCTCCGAGGTTGTTGTCGTAGCACGTGAGGACGCCGGCGCGGCAGCCCTGGGGCAGGTCGAACACGGTGTACTCATCGCCCGAGTCCATGTGCCGGCTGATGAAGCAGTGGAGCTTCCGGTGCCGCACCACTCGGCCATCGGGGAGCGCGACGGCGTACGTGTTGTAGAGCCGGCCGTCGCCGCCGATCTCGATCAGCCCCGCGCCGATCGTCATGCCGCAGGCCTGCGCCATCTCGGAGAGCCGGATCGACGACGGCCCGCCGGGAACCGGCTCCGCCAGCGCCTCGATCTCGGCGCGCGCCAGCTTGCGCACGTGCCAGTAGCCCGAGATGCACATCTCGGGAAACGCCAGGATCTCCACGCCGTCCGCGGCCGCCCGGCTCACGAAGCGGCGGATCGCGGCGAGGTTCGCCTCCTTCTCTCCGGGCGCGTGCTGCATCTGGACGGCGGCGGCTCGTACCATGGACAAGGCGGTGACTCCGTGTAGAAGATGGGGGTAAGGCTTGAGAGCGCATCGCGACCGGCGATCGCCGCGGGCCATGATACAGGCCCCCGGCATCCGCGACCAGATGCCCGCTACACCCCGAGGAGGTCCCTTTGCCGCCGCCTACCGCCATCATCTGCCTCACCGGCTCGGAGCTGACCCGCGGAGAGACCCGCGACACCAACGGCCCGTTCCTGGCCGAGGAGCTCGGCGAGCTCGGCTTTCGGATCATCGAGATCCGGGTGCTGCCGGACGACCGCGAGAGCCTCGAGCGCTGCTTCCGGGAATCGCTCCGCCGGGCCGACCTCGTGATCCTCAGCGGAGGGCTCGGCCCGACGATCGACGACCTGACGGTCGAGGCGCTCGCCCGCGCGGTGGGCCGCGGAGTCCACCGCGATCCGGAGGCCATGGCCCGCATGCGGGAGAGGGCGCTGGCGCGGGTCGGCAGAGAGGATCTGATCCCCGCGAACTTCTACAAGCAGGCCGAAGTGGTGGACGGGTCCACCGTGCTCCTCAACCCGGTCGGCCTGGCTCCGGGGTGCATCGTGGAGACCGGGGCGGGCATCGCTATCACGCTGCCCGGGGTGCCGCGCGAGCTCGAGGCGATGTTCCTCGAGCGGGCAGTGCCGGAGATCCGGCGCCTCGTCTCGCTGCGCGCGCCGCGCCGCCTGGCGGTGAAGATCATGGGGCGCGGCGAGTCGTGGGTGGAGGATCGGATCCAGCGCCTGGGGCTCGACTTCGCCCGCTTCGAGTACGGCATCCGGGCGCGGCCGGGGGAGGTGAGAGTCCGGTTCCAGGCTCGGCATGCCGAGGAGGAGCCGTACCTCGACGAGGTGAGGGCGCGGCTGGAGGGTGAGTTCGGCGACGACATGATCGTCGCGGCCGAGGGCGCCGCGCGCCTTCCGGCCGACGCCGCGGACGCGGAGCACGCGAGCATCGTGGTCGGCCTCCTGCGGGAAGCGGGGCTCACCTTGACGACCGCCGAGTCCTGCACCGGCGGGCTGATCGCGAAGCTCCTGACGGACGTGCCGGGGTCGTCGGAGGTGTTCCTGGGGTCGGTCGTCGCGTACGATAACCGGGTCAAGGAGAGCCTCCTCGGCGTCGACCCCGCGCTCCTGGTCCGCCACGGCGCCGTCTCGCGGGAGGTGTGCCGCGCGATGGCTGCCGGCGCGCGCAGCCGGATCGGAGGCGACTTCGCCCTCGCCACGACGGGCATAGCCGGCCCCGGCGGAGGGACGGCGGCCAAGCCGGTAGGGCTCGTCTATGTGGCTCTGGCGAAAGAGGCTACGGCCTCCGCCCCCTCACCGCCCCCCCCGACCCAGGTTGCTTCCTCAGGTCTGACCCAGGTTGATTCCGGGCCCAAACTTTCGCCGAACTTCCCGTCCCAGGTTGATGCCGCCGCCCCGACCCAGGTTGATTCCGCCGCCAGGTCCCAGGTTGATTCCGGACCCAAACTTCCCCCGAATCTCCCGTCCCAGGTTGATTCCGCCGGCAGGTCCCAGGTTGATTCGGGACCCAAACTTCCCCCGAATCTCCCGTCCCAGGTTGATTCCGCCGGCCTGACCCAGGTTGATGGCGGCTCCCCGTCCCAGGTTGATTCCGGACCCCAACTTCCCCCGAATCTGCCGTCCCAGGTTGATTCCGCCACCCGGTCCGCCGGCCCGTCCCAGGTTGATTCCGCCACCCGGTCCCAGGTTGAGGCTGGACCCGAGGCCGGACCCAAACCTCCCCCGAACCTCCCGTCCCAGGTTGATGCCGGAGCCGTCCGGCTCGAGCGTTCCGAGCTGCCCGGTAGCGCGTCCCCCTCAGCGGCGAGCCAGGTGGCCGTGCTCGAGCTGCGCCTCTCCGGCATGCGGCACTCCGTCCGGCGGCAAGCGGCGCTCGCGGCCCTGGAGATGCTCCGCAAGGAGCTGCTGCAGCGACAGCGAGCTGCGGGCGGCGGGGCCGACGCCGGCGGGCCATGACCCGCTGGCCGCCAGTCTCTCGCCACAAGGCCCCGTCCTCCCTTCAGTCCCCATCCACCCTCTCCGCCCCACCGGGCTCCTTTTCGGCGCGGAGGCTCGCCCACGCGGAGGCTCGCCCTCGAACCCGTAAAAAACTGCCAAGCGGGTTGCGATCAGCCTTTTAACAGTAATAATTCCGGTTACTATGGATATCTTTCCCGTACCCTTCAAGCGCTCGACTGAACAGCGGCGCCTGATCCTGCAGGAGGTCAAGCGCCTCCACACCCACCCGTCGGCGAGCGATCTCTACAAGATCCTGCGCCTGCGGCTCCCGAGGATCAGCCTCGGCACGGTCTACCGAAACCTCGAGATCCTGGCGCGCGCGGGAGAGATCCAGAAGATCGAGAACCCCGGCGGAGAAACCCGGTTTGACGGAAATCCGGCTCCTCACTACCATGTCCGATGCGACCGCTGCGGGCGAGTGGACGACGTGAGGGACCGGGCGGTGCAGATCGTGCCAGGGGACCTCGGCGAGGTGGAAGGCTACGAAATCTCGGGCTATCGCCTCGAGCTGCGCGGACTCTGTCCGGCCTGCCGGCGCCGCGCGACTCAGGAAGGCGCCCCCGGCACAGCGGAAGGAACTGACGGCGTGAGGGTGCCGCGGACGGCACAGACCAAGGAGCATGTTTCGCACGGTGAGGCCCGTCGCCTCCCGGGCGCAACTCAGAGTCAAGGAAAGGAAACAAGATCATGCTGAGTCAGAAGCTACAGGACGGACTGAACGGCCAGCTCAACTTCGAGCTCTACTCCGCCTACGTGTACCTATCGATGGCCAATTACTTGGAGTCGCTCAATCTCAAGGGCATGGCCCACTGGATGGATCTCCAGGCGCGTGAGGAGCTCGAGCACGCGGGCAAGTTCATCACCCACATCAATGACCGGGGTGGGCGTGTGCTCCTCCGGCAGATCGATGGCCCCAAGACGGAGTGGAAGTCTCCGCTCGAGGCCTTCGAGGAGGCCTACCGTCACGAGTGCGAGGTCAGCGCGCGGATCAATGGTCTGGTCGACCTGAGCATCAACGAGAAGGACCACGCCGCGAATGCGTTTCTCCAGTGGTTCGTGACGGAGCAGGTCGAGGAGGAGGCCAACGTGCTCGACATCGTGGAGAAGCTCAAGATGGTGGGCGACAGGACCACGGGGCTGTTCATGATCGACCGAGAGCTCAGCAAGCGCGGGGAGGCGTAGACGCGGACCGAGGCGCAAGCGAGCCCGACGCACGCCTGAGTACCGGACTCCTCCGAGGTCATCGCACGCGTCCGAAGACGTGGAAGGAAGATCGACTGGGATCGCGCCAGTCATGCAGCGCTGCATGCAACACCGGGGCGGCGGCCGGCTCATCGCGACGCGCAGCCGCCTGAAGCGGATTCACCAGCCGCCGCGGCGGCACCCTGTGCAAAGGAGGGATGATGATGAAGACGAAGTGGAAGTGCGTCTGCGGATACATTCACGATGGCGAGAGCGCCCCCGCCGAGTGCCCGAAGTGCGGAGCCAAGGCGGAGAAGTTCACCCTCCTCGACGAAAGCGCGGCGGCTCTCGTCGAGCGCTCCCGCCGGACCAACGCTCTGCACTGCCGTCTCGTCGACCTGGCGCGGCAGATCGAATCGGTCTCGAAGCAGGGCATCGAGGACAACCTGGATCCCGGATGCGTGAGCGTGTTCAAGAAGTCGCTGGAAAGCTGCTACGTGATCATGAAGCTCGCTATGACCGAGATGCAGGGCCATGCGGCCAAGGGGAAGTGGGGATAGCGATGCGCAGGCGGCGCGGCATCCGCAAGCCCTGCGCGGCGAGCCGCAGCTCCTCGCGGACATCCGCAGCGCTGTACGCAGATTCAAAACACCCGTCGATCGGAGTTCGGCGCTAGCAGTGGTACCCATCTCGCCGGCGGGCCTCGCGGAGCGCCGGTCAGAAACACTGATCGCGTCACACGTCGAACAAACCAGATCCTGATAAGGAGATACTGAGCATGTGCAATCTCGTGACCAAGGAAGCCCCTGACTTCAAGGCGACGGCCGTCTTGCCCGACAACCGGTTCGATGAGAACTTCTCGCTCTCTGCGTACCGCGGCAAGTACGTCGTCCTCTTCTTCTACCCTCTCGACTTCACGTTCGTCTGCCCGTCCGAGATCCTCGCCTTCGACAAGGCGCTCCCGAAGTTCAAGGCCAAGGGTGCGGAGGTCATCGGAGTCTCCGTGGACTCGCACTACACGCACCTCGCGTGGAAGGAAACGCCGGTCGAGAAGGGCGGCATCGGAAAGGTCAAGTACCCGCTGGTGGCCGATCTCAACAAGGAGATCTCGAAGGCCTACGGCGTTCTCCTCGACGACGCGGTCGCGTTGCGCGGCCTCTTCCTCATCGACAAGCAGGGCAAGGTCCGCCACGCGCTGATCAACGACCTCCCCCTGGGCAGAAGTGTCGACGAGGCCCTGCGCATGCTCGACGCTCTGGAGTTCCACGAGAAGCACGGAGACGTCTGCCCGGCCAACTGGCACGAGGGCGAGGAGGGCATGAAGCCGACGACCGC
>JAFGKN010000121.1 GCA_016928605.1 Planctomycetota bacterium
GAGGCGAGCTTCACGTACTGCCGGTCGGGCGAGGAGGGGTGCTACAGCCCCGAGCCGATCGGCCCGTACATCTTCAGCCATTCCCCGCGGAGTGGCCCCGCGGGCGGCGGCACGCTCATGACCGTCATCGGCGAGAACTTCACCCGCGGCACGTATGCTTTGGTCTGCGGCCAGCCTCTCGAGGACCAGCTCGTGGAGCTCAACGTCCATGAGTACGAGGGCCAGGCGGACCGGATCACCGGCTACACGCCTCCCGGCTGCGGCACGTGCGAGATCGAGGTCGTCAACCTCTTCGGCTCCGACCAGCGCGCCCAGGCGTTCGTCTACCTCCCTCCGTCGATCGTCGAGTTGGGCGTCATCGGAGCCCCGGATTATCCCTTCATCGATCCCGCGGGGGAGGGCGAGATCCACCTGCAGCTGGCGAACTACACCGTGACCACGGAGGTTCGCCTCTGCGGCCAGCCGCTCGCGCCGACGAGCGTGACCGGGGTCGGGGGGATCGACACCGACTTCATCGCCGACATCCCGCCCGGGACGCACGGGACGACGTGCGACCTCGAGGTGGTCGAGCCGGCGAGCGGCTGCGATCCCGACACGCGGCCCGCCTTCATCACGTATGCAGCCCCGGGCATCCCGATGCTGCTCCTCGGCGTCTTCAGCGGCGCGGACGATCCCAACGATCCGATCAGCGGCGATTCCATCCTGCAGGAGGCTCTGGTGGACAGCGGCTTCTCACCGGCCGAGATCGAGTATCCCCCGGATGGCTCGATCACGCTCGAACTGCTCCAGCGCTACGAGGTCGTGGTCTTCTCGGATGTGGAGAACGGATCGAACGACAAGGGCGAGAAGCGGGACAGGGACTGGCTGACCGAAATCGAGATAGTGCACCTCCAGCAGTACGCCATGGACGGCGGGATCCTCCTTCTCCTCGGGCAACTTGATCCTCCGCAGGGCGACATCAAGGCTCAGGACAGCAGCGACCGCAACGAGGTCGCACGTCCTTTCGGCATCCAGTTCCAGCGCGATGTGTTTGTCGACGAGGTCAACCACATCTTCTACGACGGTTGCGCAGGTGCTGTCGCGTGCGGAGCAGAACCATCGCAGCCGACACAAGGCGGCGACCAAGACTACGGAACGGAGTATCCGATCATCCGATTGGAGGACGGCATCCTGGACAAGTACCGGTTGCTGGCGCCTCTGTTCGCTGGCGTGGATACGGCGTTTCTCAACTGGGGCCAGACACTGACCGTGTCCGCCAGCTCCTACCAGGTGGTCGCTCTGATGCGTGGCACGAGGGGGAGAAGCTGGGGCGACGCAGATCCACTCTACAAGGAAACCTCGTGTAGGGACGATCACTTGGTCACTCACTTCGACGGTGGGGAGATTGACCACTACGACGCTGCAGGCATGATCGGAGTCGCCGCGTCGATTGTTCCTCGAGATGGCCTTTCCGGCATCGTCCTCGCCTTTGGAGATCAGGACCAGTTCTGGAATTTCTACCTCGGCCACCCCGGCAGCGGGGGGGACTACTACTGCCCCGGCGGCGACTGCTGCTTCGGGGAGCTGAAGTTCAGCAGCCTCCGGTTCATCCAGAACCTGGCCGACTTCGTCCGCAGCCGATAGCCGCAGTGATGCGGTCGTGGCTCTTCAATCCCCCATCGCCTGGCGGATGAGCATCGCTAGGATCCCGGCGAGCACGGCGAGGATGGCGCCGAGGAGCACGACGACGGCGGT
This sequence comes from Planctomycetota bacterium, assembly GCA_016928605.1. Lineage (GTDB taxonomy): Bacteria > Planctomycetota > UBA8108 > UBA8108 > UBA8108 > JAFGKN01. The sequence continues at coordinate 1,735 of JAFGKN010000121.1, forward strand.
GGGGAAGGGCTGGCGCCGTGGCGGGGGCGCCTCGCCCTCGCCGCACTCGCGGTGGAGCCAGCCGCGGAGGGCGTCGCGCATGTCGCGGGCGCTCTCGTAGCGCCGCTTCGGCTCGCGGCGCATCGCGCGCTTCACGATCGCCGCCAGATCGGCGGGGACGTCGGGCCGCAGCTCCTCGAGCGGCGGGTAGTCGGCCTCGAGCACGCGCGAGCGGATCTCGCCGACCGTATCGCCGGTGATCGCGTGGCGTCCAGCGAGCAGCCGGTAGAGGAGGCAGCCGAGGGAGTAGACGTCGGTGCGCCGGTCGGCCTCCTGGAACTCGTACTGCTCCGGGGCCATCGCCACGGGCGTCCCCACGAGCACGCCCGTCGCGGTGACGCGCGTGGTGGGGTCGATCGACCGGCTGATGCCGAAGTCCATCAGCACGATGCGGCCGCCCTTCTCGCGCATCACGTTCTCGCACTTGATGTCGCGGTGGATGAAGCCCGCCTCGTGCACCACGTCGAGCGCGGCCGCGAGGTCCGCTCCGATGCGCGCCGCCGCCCGCGGCTCGAGCCGGCCCGCCTTCTTCAGCACCTGCTCCAGCGTCTCGCCCGCGATGAGCTCCATGGAGAGGCCGAGCTTCCCGTTCTCGTCGATGACGTGGTAGATGCGGACGATGTTCGGGTTCTCGAGCCGCGCGAGCGCCCTCGCCTCCCGGAGGAAGCGGGCGGTGATGTCGCTCGAGAGATCCAGCCCCGGCTTGAGCACCTTGAGCGCGACCTCGCGGCCGGTCTTCTCGTCCTCGGCGCGGTAGATCGTGGCGAAGCCGCCCTGTCCGACGATGCCGAGGATGCGGTAGCCGCGGACGCAGGGAGGGACCGGCGGACCATCGTCCGGCCGCGCCGCCGGTCGGGGAGCGCTCCCGTCCCAGGCGACGGTCCGCGTCGCGTCGCCGTCGCCCGTGGCGCGGTAGGCGGCGCGGATCCTGTCGAGCATGCCGAGCACCTCGATCTCCCGGCGGCACTCGGGATCATCGCCGGCGAGCCGTCGCCAGTCGACCTCCCGCGACTCGGTGAAAAGCGCGTAGTAGCGGTCCGATCGAGAGGTCTCGCTCATGGCTCAGGGCGCCTCCAGCTTCATGCGCGCGGCGACGTTTTGCAGGCCGCGGAAGAGGACCTTGCGCGCGGCCTCGGGGTTGCGCTCGAGCGCCTCGGCCAGCTCCTCGCCGGAGTAGCCCATCTCGACGTGGAGGAAGACGGCCTCCCGCTGGTCGTCCTTGAGGGTCGCGAGCGCCTCCTGGAACTTCTCGAAGATCTCCGCGCCCACGGCCAGCTCGACGGGCGAGGGCTCGCGGCGGGACTCGTAGATCTCCTCGGTCCCCAGCGCCTTCTGCCGGCCGCCGCGCCGCGCGATGTCGCGGATGCGGTTGACGACGATCTTGCTCAGGTACTGGAGGAACGCTCCCTCGCCGCGCGGCAGGAAGCCCTCCAGCCGGTCGAGCGAGCGGACCATCGTCTCCTGCACGATCTCCTGCGTGTCGGTGACGTTGCGCATCGAGATCGGAACGCGGCCGCGCGCGAACCGCTCGAGGCGCGGCAGCAGCCGCCGGTAGAGCTCCTCCCGCGCGAGCCGGTCTCCCTGCTGCGCTCGCATCAGGAGGATCGTGGTCTTCTCGTAGTCCATGCGCTGGCTCGCCCGCTCGCGCGCCGGGCATGCCCGGCGCTGTCGTCCTGGCCATCAAGGTACAGGCCCTCGATGGCGTTGGCAAGGAGCCCGCCCGACGGCCGGGGCGGCGAAGCGCAGGCTCCTGCGGCCTCGGCGCATCGGCGTCGTGGGCGAGGCGGGCGGCACAGCCGTCTGGCAGCGGCCGCTGCCGCGGCGGCGCCCCGCCGGAGAGTGGCGGTGCGGGCGAGAGCAGGCGCATCCGGCCCGCTGGATCGCTCCGGGGAGAGTGCCGCAACCGTGAGTTACCAACCACTCGGGACCTCCCAGGCGCGGAATCCGCGGGAAATACCCGAAAAATGTGGAAGAATCATTGCAGGATCGCCGCCAGGCGGCACAATGATCTTTCGAAGTCTCGCGCGATGCGGCCGAAGCCGCGTCGCTCCGCCCGAAAGAGCGCAGCTCTGTTCGGCGGATACGATCACTGGAGGGCTTCACTTCTCCCAATCCTTCTCTGCCGTCGGAGCACTCCCGGCTCCCCGGGACCTGGTCGCCGCCGGCAGGGGGCATCGCGGTTCTCACCCACCGAACGTCACAAGGTTCACTGCCCCGCGGGAGGCCTTGCCCCGAGGCTCTCGAAGGAGAGCGCGGAGCGGGCGCTTCCCCCCGGCCCACAGACATGTCCAACGCGAATTTGAGCCCCACCGCCGCGATCGGCGTCGTCGACCGCGGCGCGGCCCCACCACAGGGCATCCAGCGCCTCCACGTCTTGCTGATCAAGCCGAGCAAGTACGACGACGAGGGCTACGTGATGCGATACCTCCGCGGCGTGCTCCCGAGCAACACCCTCGCCACGCTCGCCGGATTGACCGAAGATGTGGAAGCTCGCGGAGAGCTCGGAGATGTGGCGCTGAGCGTCACGGTCCTCGACGAGCACGTGCAGCGGATCGATCCCCGCCGCCTCGCCCGGCGTCTCCGAGGACGCCGGACGCGGGTCGTCGTGGCCCTCTGCGGCGTGCAGACGAACCAGTTTCCCCGCGCGGCCGACCTGGCGCTCCAGTTCCGGGCAGAGGGGCTCGCCGTGATGATCGGAGGCTTCCACGTCTCGGGCGCCATCGCGATGTCCAGGAGAGGCATGCCGCCGGAGTGCCAGCGGCTTCTCGATGCGGGCGTCACCCTCGTCAAGGGGGAAGTGGAGGAGTGCTGGGGCGACCTGCTTCGGGATGCGCTCCACGACCGCCTTCGCTCCTTCTA
>JAFGKN010000122.1 GCA_016928605.1 Planctomycetota bacterium
AGGAGGGGCTCGACCGGCATGGTCTCGCCCTTCTCCGGAAGCCAGACCCGGAGCTGCAGCTCGCCCCCCGTGTAGTCGAACTTGAACTCGACCACGTCGCCGGCCTGCGGAGGCTGGGCCATGACGCCCGTCTGGAAGTAGACGTTGTCGCCCCCGATGCCGATGTTTCCGCTCCCGTAGACGGCGTACGCGAAGTACATGCGCGGGTCGCAGGCTCCCGGTACGGCGTTGATGAGCGCCGAGACCTGCCCGAGATGGTCGCACGTCGCCCGGAAGTGGACGGAGACGTCGCCGTAGAGCGCCACGGGAAACGCGCTCCCCACAAAGTCATCCACAGCGCCGCCGAAGACCAGCTTGCCGTCCTCGACCCTCTGCGTGCCAGCGAGGCACCAGGCGCTGCTCGGCCAGGAGGCCGGAACGCCGTCGGTGGAGCACCCGTCCTCGAAATCGTCGAGCATCTCGAACCCCTCCGCGCGGAAGGGCACGCCCCAACCCCCCAGAACGAGCACGAGCGCCGCGGCGCCCAGGATGGACCACGTGCGAGCCATCGCCAGCCTCCTTTCGGCCAACTCGGATCCCCCGACCTTCCAGGCCGCCTTCCCGGGCGGGGGATCCTCTCGCCCGGGCCCCTGCGCGCGGGGGAGCCGGCCGCCTCTCCCCGGCGCACGGCCCCGCCCGGCGCGCCGAAGTCCGCCCGGCCGGGAGCCCGAGCCCTCCGAGGGGCCGCCTCCCTCCACCGATCCCTCTCGCGACCTCACTCCTCTCATCCCCTATTGCGCCGAGAAGGGGAGAAGAGGACGCGAAATCCCGAGATTTTTTTCCGCGCGCCGTGGAAGGCCAGGCCCCGAGCGCCGGCGGGACGCGGCAGGCGCCGCGTCCCGCGCTCTCGAGGCGCGAGGGCGTGGCCGCGGGGCGGACACAGATGTCCTTCAGGAGACGGAGGATGCGGCCGGCGCCCTACGCGATGAGCCCCCGCCGGTATCCGTACACAGAATCCCGGGATTTCCCCGATCGCGACCGCTCAGGCTCTCCCGGGGCCTGTCTCCGCCGGGGGGCCTGTCTCCGCCGGGAGGCGCGCGAGCTGTCGCCCGCTGGCTGCGCCTGGGCGCAGGATCGCGGCGCCGGCATGGAGCCTGGCGCACCGAGGGAGCCTGAACGGCTGGCGGTGAGCCGGGGCCGGGCTCTGCCCCGGCCCGGCTCAGGTCACTCGGGGGGGATCCGGTACGCCCAGACGGGCAGGTCCGGAACCGTGACGATGGGCTCCACCGCCGGATCCAGGGGATTCTGGCCCGGCGGGTAGATGTAGATCACTGCGGTTCCTTCGAGCATGTTCCCGTCGTCGCTGAGGGTCATCGAGAAGACGGCCCTCTCGTAGACCCTCAGGTTCATCAGATAGTCCCTGACGAAACACATGAAGCTCGCCGTGACCTCCCGGGGCCCGACGGGCTTCCAGGATCCGATGCCGGTCGTGTTGAAGAGCTCGGCAGGCGTGGGCGTGGCGTTGATGACCGTCGTGCCGCCTCCGTTCAGCGCCAGGAGGACCTCGACGGTCCCACTGGGCTCCTCACCGTAGAGAAGCCACCCCCCGGAGAACATCGTCTCGAGCCCCGGAACGCCTACCGGGCTTCCCGACGACCTCGCCAAGGTCTCCGGCAAGGTCAGCCTTCCGCCGGCCAGAGCCAGTCCGAGAACCGCCAACCCCACGACCGCGAAAGCCAAGTACCTTCTCATGGTACTGCCTCCTTCCGAAGAGCGAGCTGGAAGCTCCAGACACCAGACACCGCGTCGCCTCAGCCCCGCCGGAGGGCGTCCAGCCCTCCCGCCCGCCGGCAGGCGTTTCTTCATCCAGAGATCCCTTCGCGCGGCGATCCCGCGCCGCTCGTCTCGACCTACCGGCAGGAGATCGGCGCCGCCAGGCAGCCGAGGTCAGCGTCCGTCACTAGCGTGCCCGGCCCGCAGCCGGGGAACGGCGGCTCCGGCTCCGGCCCGCCCAGGAACAGATGCCCGAGGAGGTAGATCGCATCGGAGAGGTCCGTGCGCCCGTCGCCGTTGGCATCGACCGACGCGATGCAGCCTGGAGCTGCCCCGCCGAGGTAGAGCCAGGTGAGCGTGTAGATGGCGTCGGAGATGTCAGCCGCGCCGTCGTCGTTCGCATCCCCGCGGATGAAGTCGGGGAGGGGAACATCAGGCACGGGCGTGAAGATGCAGGCGGAGTCGAAGATGCCGCGGAAGTCCGGGTGCGGAGGGTGCGAGAAAGCGGCTATGCCGGCCTCGCCGTCTCTGTAGGTGGCATCCGTGAAGCTGACGCTCGGGTTGACCGGCATCGTCTCACCCAGCCTCCACGCACGACCTTCCATCCTGCTGCCGCGGACGTCGAGCTGGACGAAAGTGAGCTGCGCCCTCAGATCGATGCCCGTCTCGGCTTCGACCAGCTCGTGCCGCCCGGTACCGACGTCGAAGCGCACGAGCCGGAGCTTGCCCCAGGTCAGCATCTCGAGAACGTACCCTCTGACCTCCTCGGCCGGCTCCAGCAGGCAGTGAGCGTACAGATCCACTTCGGAGTATTCCGTACCTGCGGGTACCTCCAGCCGGGCGAGCGCGCGGACCGAGATATGCCCTGTAAAGGGGTCGCAGTGCGAAAGCATTCCATACGTGTAAACGTTGGTGTTGCGGAGCCACAGGTCTCCGCCCACGACGTCCACGACCGACGGCATCAGCACAGGCTGCCGCCAGCACACCGGGGTCCCGTCGAGCGCGTCGCCGTCCTCGAAGTCGTCGCAGATCTCGCGCATTTGTGGCTCGCACTCGTCCGGCACGCCGTTCCCGTTGGAGTCTGCGCTCTCTCCTGAGGCGATGTCACACTCGTCGGGGGTATCGTTCGTGTTGCAGTCCAGGCTCGTTTCCTCGGCGATGTCGCACTCGTCGGGGTTGCCGTTGGCATTGCAGTCCTGGCTCCTCCCGGAGGCGATGTCGTCGGAATCCGCGTGACCGTTGCTGTTGCAGTCCACATCGGCGGGCGTGGAGATGCGGGCGGAGTCGAAGATGCCGCGGAAGTCCGGGTGCGGAGGGTGCGAGAAAGCGGCTATGCC
>JAFGKN010000123.1 GCA_016928605.1 Planctomycetota bacterium
CAAGGTCGCCTACTACCGCCATCGCCTCGGCGAGAACCACAAGGCCCTGGCGACTCTCCAGCGGGCTCTCGATCTCGCTCCCGAGGAGCCCAGGCTTCACGAGCTGAAGGCGTTGATCGAGAAAGAGCTCGAGGCCTCTCCGCCGTCGCGGTGAGCCGCTGGGGGGCTCAGAACCCCGCGGCGAGCCTCCAGACCTGCGTCACGAAGAAGGTGAGCGCGACGCCCATCCCGACGGGCAGGAGGGTTGCCACCGCCGTCCACCGCCAGCTTCCGGTCTCCTTGTAGATCGTGTAGATCGTCGTGCTGCAGGGGTTGTGGACGAGGCTGAAGAGCATCAGGTTGACGGCCGTGAGCACCGTCCAGCCGCCGGACTGGAAGATCGACCTCAGCGTCGTCTCCGAGTCCGTCTCGAACATGACGCCCGCTCCCGCCCCGACGCCTTGCGCTCCCGTGATGAGCACGGTGAACATGAGGATCGTCGGGATGACGATCTCGTTGGCGGGGATGGCGACGATATAGGCCAGCAGGATGACGCCGTTGAGGCCGATGAGGAGGCCCACCGGGTCGAGGATGCCGACGAGGTGGCCGGCGATGCTCGTCCCGCCGATGGGGATGTTCGAGATCAGCCAGATGACCGCGCCGGCTGGGAGGGCGAAGACCACCGCCCGCCACAGCACGATGAGCGTGCGGTCGATGAGCGACGTGTAGATCGTCTGCAGGATGCGGGGCGGCCGGTAGGGGGGAAGCTCGAGGCTGAAGGTGGAGACCTCGCCCCTGAGCACCGTGCGAGAGAGAAACCAGGAGACGGCGAAGGTGAGGAAGACTCCCAGCATCACGACGCCGACCACGGCGAGAGCCGAGACGACGCCTGCGATGTAGGCGGGGACGAGGCTCCCGATGAAGAGGCTGGCGATGAGGATCTGCGTCGGCCACCGTCCGTTGCAGAGCGAGAAGTTGTTCGTGATGATCGCGATCAGGCGCTCGCGCGGGCTGTCGATGATGCGGGTGGAGACGACCCCCGCCGCGTTGCAGCCGTATCCCATCATCATGCTGAGAGCCTGCTTGCCGTGCGCGCCGGCCTTCCGGAAGAGCCGGTCGAGGTTGAAGGCCACGCGCGGCAGGTAGCCGAAGTCCTCCAGCAGCGTGAAGAGGGGGAAGAAGATCGCCATCGGGGGGAGCATCACGCTGACGACCCAAGCGGTGGCGAGGTACATCCCGTCGACGAGGAAGCCCCGCAGCCACCAGGGAAAGGAGAGCGCATCCGCGGCGCTCCGCAGCAGGGGAGTGAGCCTGTCGACGAGGACGTAGCTGAGCCAGCCCGACGGGATGTTCGATCCGCTGATCGTGATCCAGAAGATCAGCGTGAAGAGGAGGAACATCGCCGGGAAGCCCCAGAGGCGGCTGGTGAGGAGGCGGTCGATGGATCGGTCGATGTCGAAGCGGGGCTTCCGGTCCGGCCGCCGGACGGCGCGATCGGCGATGCGGGCGGCATCGGTGTAGATCGCCTCGATCAGCTCCTCGTGGAAGCTGGTCCCCACCTCCCACCGGAGCGAGCGCGCCTCGTCGAGGAGAGACTCGAGAGCGGGCGAGGCGGAAGATGCGAGCGAGGGGCTCTGCGGAGAGTCCGTCATGCGCTCCCCTCCTCTCGCGTTGTCTCTCGACCATCTTCCGGCATCTCGCCGGGCGCCGAGCTCGCCGCGGCGCGCGAGGCCGACGCGCTTCCGAGCCGGGCGAGCTCCCCGGAGCGGAGGGCCTCGGCGATCCGCTCGTCGCCGTCGAGGAGGCGGAGGGCCACCCAGCGGGGATTCGGCAGATCGGGCAGGGCGGCCCGCACTTTCTCCTCGAGCCCGGTGACGGCTCGGCTCAACACGGGAGACTCCGTTCTGAGCCGGTGCGGGCGGCAGATCGCGCGGCCCTCGGCCACATCGCTGATCGCGGCCAGGAGCTCGGGGATGCCCTCGCGCTGGCGCGCAGCGGCCGGCACCACGGGCACGCCCAGATCGCGGGCGAGGCGCCGGGCGTCCAACTCCAGGCCGCGGCGGCGCGCCTCGTCCATGAGGTTGAGGCAGAGCACGACGCGGTCGGTGATTTCGAGGATCTGGAGCACGAGGTTGAGGTTCCGCTCGAGACGGCTCGCGTCGGCCACGACGACGGTCACGTCGGGCTGGCCGAAGAGGATGAAGTCGCGGGCGACCTCCTCGTCGACGCTCGTCGAGAGCAGGGAGTAGGTGCCGGGCAGGTCGACGATCTTGTACCGGCTGCCGCCGTACTCGAACCCCCCTTCGGCGCGGGTGACCGTCTTGCCCGGCCAGTTCCCCGTGTGCTGGCGGAGTCCGGTCAGGCTGTTGAAGACCGTGCTCTTTCCCACGTTGGGGTTTCCCGCGAGCGCGATCACGTGGTCCCAGTCCTCGAGGATCACACCGAGCTTCTTGAGCTGACTCGCGCGGAAGAGGGCGCAGCTCTCGCAGGCCTCGGCGGAGGGAGTATGCGCAGCGGCTGGCTCCGGGTTCATCGCGCGCCGCTCGCCTCCGGTCCTGTCCCGTCCCCTGTCCCCGCAGCCGCGGCGGTCTGCTCCGCTGTCTCCGGCGCGGGCCTCACGTGGATCAGGTCGGCCTGCTCGCGCCGGAGGGCTATCAGCGTGCCGCGCACGAGGTACGCCGTGGGATCACCCGCGGGGCTCACCATCTCCACCTGGATCGGTGTGGAGGGCACGAAGCCCAGATCGAGAAGCCGCCGCCTCTCGTTGCCGCGGCAGGCGAGCGAGAGGCCGCAGACGATGCCCTTCTGTCCAGGCTTCAGGGAGGAGAGCCGCGGCTCGCACCGGGGGCCCCTGGCCTGCTCCTCGGCGATGGGCTCCACCGTGATGCTATCCGCGAGGCTGGGGGCGAGGACGTGCTCCTCCCCGCCTGCGAGGAACCGGATGCGCTGCGGATCCCTCTCGAGCACCCAGACCTCCATGCCGGGCCAGAGCGACTCGGCGATCAGCTGCGCGTAGCTCGTCTCGGGCTCGTCCTCGAGGTGCACGATGCGCGCCGGCTGGTCGACGGGAAGAGAGGTGAGCGGCTGCCCCTGCTGGGGCCCGATCTCGCCAGCGGCGGTGGGGATCGGATCGCCGTGCGGGTCGTGCGTCGGATGGCCGAGCCGCAGGGAGAGCGCTTCCGTCTCCCGGGGGCTCAATCGGTGCTCGATGGCCTCCGCCCGCCGGTGCCACTCGGAGTGGCTGAGCCCTGTGACGTCGGCGAGGTATCGTTCATAGAGACGGTGCGTGCGGATGATATGAAGAGCGTACTCGCGTCCCTTGGACGTGAGGCGCAGGCGACCCTCGTGGAAGGAGACCAGGCTGCGCTGCTCCATGTCGGCGAGAAGCCGGGCGGTGCGGCCATCGCTGATCTGGAGCACTCCGGCCACGGTCTGCGCCGAAGCGTTCTGGTTCTTGATCTCGAGGTCCGCGATGTGCTTCAGAGCATCCTCGACGAGCACGCGCGTCGACAGCCGGCGCAGCCGCCGGCGGAGACCGAGGATGCCGCCGCGGGGCCAGATGCAGAGAATGCCGCAGAGGAGTACGCCTCCTCCGACCAGGAGGGCGACGAGAGGATCCGGCATCAGATTCGCATCGCCGGGCGGCGATGCCTCGCGGGTTCGTGAGCAAGACAACTCGAGGGAAGGCTAACCCCGCTTCCCTCGCTTTGCAACGAGGCCGGCAAGCCAGCCTCGGGCGGAGCGCCTGCCGGGCGGCGCTCGAGGCGATCTCACTCGGCGACCAGGAGGAGGAGGAGCCGGTGAGGATCCCCTCCCCGCTTGATCGAGCGGTCGATCCAGTAGAGGCGCTGGAGGAGATCGCGGATGCGCCCCGGAGGCGTGGCGCGAAGCTGCCTTTGGAGTCGCGGCAAAAAGGGCTTCTGCACCAGCTTCTCGCGTATCCATGCATCGGGCGACGCGATGGCGTGCGCACGCCGCAGAGCGCGCAGGCGTCCGACCAGCGCGCTGATGAGGGGCAGCACGATCGCCGGCGGATCGAGGACCGCGACGCCCCTCTCGCTGTGGCTGCCGTGAGTGAAGAGCCGAGCCACCGTTTGGATGGCCTCGAGCCGGCGCCGCTCGAGGATGAGATCGACAAGGCTGAAGATCGAGTCCCCGCGCTGGTCTCCGGTGACCGCGACGATCGCCTCCTCCGTCACTGTCTGAGTCTTCTTCTCGGCGAGGTAGGTCGCGATCTTCTCCAGCTCCTCGTCCAGCGCGGCGAGGTCGGTGCCGACGCGGTCGTGGAGGGCGAACGCCGTGCGAGTGTCCATGACGAGCCCCTTCTCGCGGGCGTGCTGCTGCACCCAGTGCGATAGATCGCTCTCCCAGACCGGTGTGCGGGTCTCCCAGGGCGGGGGGCGGTCATAGGGCTGCTCGCACTTCACGATCCAGCCGTGGGCGGCCACCGCGCGCGAGAACCTCGTACGCATGTCGATCTTCTTTTCGAGGGACAGGATCAGGTGGCCGCCGGCGAATCCCGATGCGACGAACGGCTCGAGCGCTTCGCGGTGAGCGGCGAGGAATGCGTCGGCGCGGTCCACGACGACGAGGCGGTACGGGGAGAAGAAGCTGGGAGTCCGCAGATCGTCGAGGACCTGGCTCAGCGGCAGCTCCGATAGCTCTCGCTCGGACGCAGGGCCCTGAAAGCGCCGCAGCTCGCGGGGAACACCCTCCGAGCCGAACAGCTCCTCGCTGAAGCGAGCCGTGATCTGCTCCCTGAAGAAGGGAGCGTTGCCGGCAAGGACGACCACGGCCGGAAGCGGCTTCCACGCCTTCCTGCGGAGCAAGGCTTGCGCGGTGGGGGGCTCAGAGGAAGCCGGTTCTCGGGAGCGCTGTGCCATCAGGAGACGTTCTTGAGGAGGAAGAGGATGTCGTTGGGATCCTCGGTCGTGAGGAACCTCTCGATCGTATCCCCCGAGAGGAGAGCCTTGGCAAGGGACTTGTAGACCTTGAGGTAGGTGCGGTCCTCGTAGGGGGGAGCGGCCATGGCGAAGAAGAGGTGAACGGGCTCGCCGTCGGGCGCTCCGAAGGGCACTCCCTCGACGGACCGGCCAAACGCCATGACGAAGGACTTGACCTGGAGCGTCCGCACGTGGGGGATCGCGATTCCCTGGCCGACCGCCGTGATGGCGCGCTTCTCGCGGTTGTAGAGGTCGCGGAAGAGCCTCCGCCCGTTGTTCACCTCGCCCGAGTTCTCGAGCAGTCCGGCTATCTCCTGGATGATCTCCTCGCGGACGCGGCTCACGTTGCGCTCGTCATCGGGATCGAAGTCCTCGGGCAGCTCCTCATCGGGGACGGCCCTCGTCTCGAGGCTCAGCGCTATGCACTCGGGCCGGAGGAAGCGGCGGAAGTTCATGGGACGCTCCCTCCGGGGGCTGTCTCCTCCGGGGAGACCGGCCCGTCGGTCCCACTTTCCCGCCTGTCGTGCCCGCCCTCGGCGGTGCTCCTCGCGCGCTCGCCGCTGGTGTGGCTGTCTCTCCCGCCGTTGTCCTCCGTGGGGCGCTCGATGGCCTCGAAGAGGGGACGCAGGCGGTCGTAGGTCTCGAGCAGCATCTCGGGCATCGACCGCGCCTCGCCGACGATCGGCCAGAAGTTCGAATCGCCGAACCAGCGCGGGATGAGATGGTGGTGGAGGTGCTCGCGGATGCCGGCGCCCGCCGCGTGGCCGAGGTTCATCCCTAGGTTGAATCCCTCCGGCCGGTAGGTCTCCCCGAGGATGCGCATCGACTGCTGGAGCAGGAAGGTCGCCTCGGCGTTCTCCTCGGCCGTCAGGCTCAGATAGTCGCTGGTGTGCCGGCGCGGAACCACCATCAGGTGGCCGCAGGTGTACGGATACCGGTTGAGCATGACGAAGGCGCGGCGGCCGATGTGGAGAACCAGGTTCTCGCGGAGCCTCTCCGGCTGCGAGGGCAGGGTGCAGAAGATGCACCCATCCGATCGCGGCGAGGTGATGAACTCCATGCGCCAGGGGGCCCAGAGGTTTTCCATGGGTTTCCTTCTCGGAACCGTTCGGCGCCGGCGTGCGGAGCGGTCAAAGGTCTCATGTGCCTGCACGC
>JAFGKN010000722.1 GCA_016928605.1 Planctomycetota bacterium
CCCCGCGCCGGCAGCTTCCAGGAGTCGGGATCCAGACTCTGCTCGCCGTGATGCCATGCGCGCCTCCTCTCCGCCAGGGGGTATCATCCGAGGTCTCTCCGCCCGCCGCCGGGGCTCGCCCTCCATCTGCTTGTCCCAGAGAGCCTTGAGATCCCGGCCAGGCGCGGCTTCTGCATCACTATCCGCAAAACCCGCCGGTGCGGCAAGGGGGACCTCCGAGGAGGTGCTGCGGCGCTCTTCTCGAGGACAGCGGCCAGAGGCCGAGACCCTCGAGGGACGAACCGGTCATCGGGCGCGCTCGCCCTCCCCCGCCGCATCGCCGGTTTTCTGCCGCTTTCCTCGAGGCGCTTGACTTGCGGGGGAACCGCTCTTAGTCTACCCTTTTCGTAGACAATTCTGGCGGCCGATGAAGATCTCCACGCGAGGACGTTACGGGCTGAGGGCGATGCTCGAGCTGGCGCGCCGTTACGGACAGCGGCCGGTGCCGCTCGGCGATCTGGCGGCGAAGGAGGGTCTCTCCCGCAAGTACCTCCACAACCTGCTCACGCGGCTGAAGGCGGCGGGGCTGGTGCGCAGCGTGCTGGGCGCGGGCGGAGGCTTCGTGCTGGCGCGCCCGCCGTCGCAGATCAGGATCCGCGAGGTGTTCCTCGCCCTGGAAGGTCCGATCTCGCTCGTGGAGTGCGTGGCCGACGAGGATGCTTGCGAGAAGGCGAACGTATGCGCGGCCCGCCGCGTCTGGCAGGAGCTGAGCGGCGCCATCGAGAACGTTCTCGACAGCGTCACCCTCGAGGATTCGATCATTCAGTGATGCACCCGGGCGAGTCTCGGCGATCGAGGAATGCGATGAAGAAAAGCGAAGCATCGATTTCCCGCTCCGGCGCTCCGATCCCCCGTCCGCCCTCCGCGGCGCAAGGGCGCCTCTCCGCGCTGGTCGCCGCTCTCTGCGAGGCGAATGGCGGCCTCCACGCAGGCGCCGAGGCATGCCCGCGCCGCCGCCCGCTGCCGTCGCGCAGCGACATCATCGGCATGGTCGAGGCCCTTCGCAGCATTCTCTTTCCGGGACACTTCGGCCCCTCGGAGCTCACGGATGAGAACCTCGCCTTTCACGTCGGCAGCACGCTCGACCGCGTCCAGCGCGAGCTGTGCGAGCAGGTGAAGCGAGGCCTTTGCTTCAGCTGCGAGGACACGTCCGCCGAGTGCGAGGCTCGTGCCCTGGCGATCACGCAGCAGTTTCTCGATCGGCTCCCCGCCGTGCGCCGCCTCCTGGACAGGGACATCCAGGCAGCCTTCGAGGGCGACCCGGCGAGCACGAGCACCGATGAGGCCATCTTCTGCTATCCCGGCGTCCTCGCCGTCATGAATTACCGCCTCGCCCACGAGCTGCATCTGCTCGGCGTGCCGCTCATCCCGCGCATCATCACGGAGCACGCCCACAGCGTGACCGGCATCGACATCCATCCCGGGGCGGCCATCGGCGAGAGCTTCTTCATCGACCACGGGACAGGGGTGGTCATCGGAGAGACCTGCATCATCGGGAACCGGGTACGTCTCTACCAGGGGGTCACCCTGGGCGCGAAGAGCTTTCCTCTGGACGAGCAAGGCAGGCCCATAAAGGGCGTTCCGCGTCATCCGATCGTCGAGGACGACGTGATCATCTACTCCGAGGCGACGATCCTCGGCCGCGTGACGATCGGCCGCGGGTCCGTCATCGGGGGCAACGTGTGGCTCACGCGCAGCGTGCCTCCCGAGAGCCTGATCACCCAGGCACACGTTCGCCGAGAGGTCTTCGAAGCGGGCGGAGGCATCTGAGAACCGCGGCGCCGATGCACTGAGCAGCAGCAGGAAGAGACAAGAATGACAGAACCAATCCACCAAGGCATGGGCACGCGCTGCCTGCACGCGGGGCAGTCGCCTGACCCCACTACCAACGCGCGCGCCGTTCCCATCTACGCGACCTCGAGCTACGTGTTCCGCGACACCGAACACGCGGCGGACCTCTTCGCGCTGAAGGAGTTCGGCAACATCTACAGCCGGCTGATGAATCCGACCTGCGACGCCCTCGAGCAGCGCATGGCAGCGCTCGACGGAGGAGTGGGGGCCCTGGCGCTCTCGAGCGGGCAGTCGGCGATCACGATCGCCATCCTCAACATCTGCCGCTCTGGACAGAACTTCATCTCCGCCACGAGCCTCTACGGAGGCACCTGGACGCTCTTCACCCAGACCTTCCGGAAGCTGGGCATCGGCGTGAAGTTCTTCGATCCCGCTCGGCCGGAGATGATCAAGAAGCTCGTCGATCCGTCCACGCGCTGCGTCTACATCGAGTCGCTGGGCAATCCGAAGAACGACGTCCCCGATTATCCGGCCGTTGCTCGAGCGGCGCACGACTGCGGCCTGCCGGTCATCTGCGACAACACGGTGCTGACACCAGTGCTGCTGCGCCCCTTCGAGCACGGGGTCGACATCGACATCTACAGCCTCACGAAGTTCATCGGCGGGCACGGCCTCCACATCGGCGGCTGCATCGTCGACTCGGGCAACTTCGACTGGACCGCCGAGCCGGAGAAGTGGCCGGAATTCACCGAGCCCGACCCCTCCTACCACGGCATCGTCTTCGCCGAGGCGCTCAAGCCGATCGGCAACATCGCGTACATCATCAAGTGCCGGACCCACCTGCTCCGCGACATGGGGAACTGCATGAGCCCCTTCGCGGCGTTCCTCTTCCTGCAGGGGCTCGAGACGCTTCATCTGCGGATGCCGCGCCATTGCGCCAACGCGCTCGCCGTCGCGAATCACCTCCAGCAACATCCAGCGGTCCAGTGGGTCAACTACCCGGCTCTTCCGGGTCATCCCTCCCACGAGCTGGCAAAAAGGCACCTGCCGGAGGGCTGCAGCGCCATCATCGGCTTCGGCATCCGGGGCGGCCTCGAGGCGGGCAGGAAGTTCATCAACTCGGCGAAGCTCATGTCCCACCTGGCAAACATAGGCGATGCCAAGACGCTCTGCATCCATCCGGCGAGCACGACGCACCAGCAGCTCACGCCCCAGGAGCAGAGTCAGGCGGGGGTGACGCCCGAGTACATCCGTCTCTCGATCGGGATCGAGGACGTCATGGACATCATCGCGGACATCGACCAGGCTCTCGAGGCATCGCAGAGGTGACCGGCCGACCGAGACGCAGGGAAAGGCCGCACCGGGAGCGAAAGGAGGCTCTGCCCGCACAACAGCCATGACCTCCTCCAGAGAAGACCAACCGGCCGGTTCCGTGGGGATCGTCGAGACGAAGATCGTCACGCTCTTCGACTCTCCCGGCGATGCTCTCCACCTCGAGTGCGGCCGGACCCTCTCGCCCGTCCAGGTGGCCTACGAGACGTATGGACGGCTCAGCGAGGCGAAAGACAACGCCGTGCTGATCTGCCATGCCCTCTCGGGCGACGCCCACGCCGCGGGCTATCATTCGCCGGACGATCCCAAGCCCGGCTGGTGGGACGTGATGGTCGGCCCTGGCAAGGGAATCGACACCGACAGGTACTTCGTGATCTGTCCGAATGTCCTCGGCGGCTGCAAGGGAACGACAGGCCCCTCGAGCGTATGCCCCGAGACCGGCAGGCCCTGGGGGCTCGATTTCCCCGTCGTCACCATCGAGGACATGGTCAAGGTGCAGAAGCGCCTCGTCGAGCATCTCGGCATCGAAAGGCTCCTCGCCGTGATCGGCGGATCGATGGGAGGCATGCAGGTCCTCGAGTGGGCGCGCCGCTATCCCGAGGGCGTGGCGTCGGCCATCCCGATCGCCGCCACCGCGCGGCTGAACGCACAATCCATCGCCTTCGACGCCGTCGGACGCAGCGCCATCCTCGCCGACCCCGACTTCCAGGGAGGCCAGTACCACGGCGGGACCGGTCCCGCCCGCGGGCTCTCCATCGCCCGGATGGTCGGCCACATCACCTACCTCTCGGAGCAGGGGATGCACGAGAAGTTCGGCCGGCAGCTCCGCTCCGCCGAGAGGTACAGCTACGACTTCACGAGCGAGTTCTCCGTGGAGACGTACCTCGACCACCAGGGGCGCGCTTTCGTCGAGCGGTTCGATGCCAACAGCTACCTCTACATCACCAAGGCGGTGGACTACTACGACATCGGCGCCCGGCACGGCTCGCTCGAGGAAGCTCTGCGCGACGTCCAGGCCCGCTTTCTGGTGATCAGCTTCTCGAGCGACTGGCTCTTCACTCCGAAGCAGTCGCGGCAGATCGTCGACGCCCTGCTCGCCACCGGCAAGGACGTCTCCTACGCCGAGGTGAGCTCAGCCTACGGGCACGATGCCTTCCTGCTGGAGCCGGAAGTGCTCGGCCGCCTGATCAGAGGATTCCTCGCCGGCGCGAGCGGCAGGCCCCTCATCCGCAACGGAGACAATGTCGAGCCTTACCGCCAGACGCCCGAGGTGCGGAGCGTCTGGACCCGCCAGCGAGCGGATCTCGAGCGGATCGAGGAGCTCATCGAGCCGGAGTGCCGGGTGCTCGATCTCGGCTGCGGCCGCGGAGTCCTGCTCAGCCGGCTCCTCCGCAGCAAGAATGTCCGAGGCCTCGGAGTGGAGGTCGTCCAGGAGAACATCTGCGAGTGCATCGAGCGCGGCATCGGCGTCGTCGACCTGGACATCGAGGGGGAGCTCGACAGCTTCGCGGACCAGTCCTACGAATACGTCGTGCTCTCCCAGACGCTGCAGACGCTGCGCCGGCCTGACATCGTGCTGCAGGAGATGCTGCGCATAGGGCGGAGAGGCATCGTCAGCTTCCCGAACTTCGTCCAGTGGAAGTCGATGCTCCAGATGATGCTGACGGGGCGGACTCCGCTGACCGAGGCCCTCCCGTTCCGCTGGTACAACTCCCCGAATCTGCATTACCTCACCATGCGTGACTTCGAGCACTACTGCTCGGTAAACTCGATTCGCATCCTGAAGCGGCTCCCGCTTCTCGCTGATCGCCGTGCCCCCGTGCGATTCCTGCCGAGCGTCCGCGCCGACGAGGTGATCTTCGTGATCAGCCGCCGCGAGGTGTGAGCAGCAGAGAGGCGGCGATCGAGATGACCCGATGCCTGCGACACGAATGGCCTCCGGTCTCGTGTTCTCGCACACGCCCGCGGCACCGCCCTGACCAGCGACGAGCCTACGGCTGTCGGGTACACTTCAGATGTTGACTCCTCCCCAGTCGGAGTCTGCCGACAGGCTGTTGTCCGCGACGCGATTCGAGCTCTGCAGCCACATTGAAGAGCTGCTCGGCAAGCCAGTACCGAAAGGGGTAGAATGAGCAGCATGCGGACCCTATCATCACGCCGGGAAAACTGGAAAGCCCGGCAGACGCTTTCGCTCGAGCGAGCGAGCGCGACTCCCTTTCGCGCCGAGCTGTTCAGCGGGGAACAGTTTCGCCGGCATGCCGTCGCCTTGGCGGGAGATCATCAACTCGACCCGAAACCCGGCCCGAATCGGTTGTTGCTGCGGTTGACGGACAACGAGCAGGTGCTCATCCAGGCCTACGATGTACTGACCGGCGTGGAGGCCGAGCACCGGCGCGTCACACCGGCGGGCGAATGGCTCCTGGATAATTTTTACCTGATCGAACAGCAAATCCGTCTGACGCGCGTGCATCTGCCGCGGACCTACAGCCGCGAGCTGCCGCGCCTCTTGAGTGGAGCGGCGGCGGGATTTCCCCGCGCGTATGACATCGCACTCGAGTTGATAGCGCACGCGGACGGCCGCGTGGACGCGGAAAACGTCAGCCACTTCGTCGCCGCCTACCAGTCCGTCACCTCGCTGACGCTCGGCGAACTGTGGGCCCTGCCGATCATGCTGCGCTTGGGCCTGATCGAGAACCTGCGGCGCGTGTCAGTACATATTGCCGGGCGCCGCTGCGATCTCGATCTGGCCGATTTGTGGGCCGGCCGCCTGTTGGCGGCGGTAGAGAAAAACCCGGCAACGGTTCTCCATGTGTTGGCGGAGATGGCCCAGTCGGAGCCGCCGTTCAGCAGCGCGTTCGTCGAGGAGTTTTGCGGACGGCTGCAGGGGCAGGGCCCGGCCCTGGCCACCGTCGAGAGCTGGGTCCAACATCGGCTCACCGAACAAGGTCTGACCCGCGAGCGACTGCAGCGGGCGGACACCCAGACACAGGCGGCGGATCAGGTTTCCATCGGCAATAGCATCGGCAGCCTGCGCTCCCTGAGCGCATTGGACTGGCGGACATTCGTCGAGACGATGAGCATCGTCGAACAGACGCTGCGCACCGATCCCGCCGAAGTGTATGCCGGCCAGAATTTCGGCTCGCGCGACCGGTATCGCCATTGCGTGGAAGAGATGGCACGGCAGTCCGGAGTTGCCGAAGACGCCGTGGCCCGCGCTGCGATCCAGCTCGCGAGGGAAGCCTCTCGCCGAGACGGCCCGCAGGCGCGCACCGCCCACGTGGGATTCTATCTCATCGACCAGGGCCGACCGCGGCTGGAGAGCGTCGTCCGCGTCCGCTGGTCGCTCCGCCGGTCCCTGACCCGGATGGCACGCCGATTCCCGGTCTGCTGTTATGTCGGATCCCTGCTGGCGATCACGGCGGCCACGGCCTGCCTGGCGCTCAAGCCAGCCAGCCTGTTGGGCAGGCATGACTGGGGGGCCTGGCTGTTGATGGCGATGGGAATCGTCGCCGCGTCGCAGATGGCGGTCGCGCTTGTCAACTTGCTGACGAATTCCCTGATCGGCCCGCGCCTGCTCCCGCGCCTGGATTTCTCGAAAGGAATACCGGCCGCAGACCGCACCATGGTGGTCATCCCCACGCTCTTGACCAGTGCGCGGTCCATCGCCGATCTGCTGGAAGG
>JAFGKN010000723.1 GCA_016928605.1 Planctomycetota bacterium
CGCGGTGACCGGAGAGGATGGCGGCGCGGTCGAAGAGCAGCGTCCCGTAGGTGAAGAAGTGGCGGAAGGCGAAGGCCAGCCGCCGCCATCGCGTGCGCCCGGCGCCCAGCCGGCGCGCCAGGTCCATCGATGCGCGCCGCGCCGCCGGCGCCGCCGCGAGGAAGTAGAGCGCCACCCAGAAGATGAAGAAGCGGGCCGGTCCTAGCGCTCCGCGGCGCGCGAGGACGGCGAAGAAGAGGTTGCCGAGGCGGCCTCCGCGCGCCCTCCCCGTCCACCGGCGGCCCGCGGGGGGCGAAGGCCCGCCGGGCGGCTCCTCAGGATGTCTCGGAAGGGGTGATCCGCTCGGCATCCTCGATCCGCTTCATGTCCAGGGGAGAAGGATCGGAGACCGTGAAGAGGTCGGCGGGGAGATCGGCGTCGCGGCGGATCTCGCGGAAGGTCAGCTTCGTCGAGTCGCCCCCGCGCTCGGCGATGCGCAGGCGCGCCACGGCGGAGAGGTCCGGCCTCAGCTCGATCTCGACCGCCTCGAGGCTCTTCTTCATGGCCTCCAGCCGGGGGCGGAGGATGATCAGAGGAGAAGGCGAGTCGGAGACGTCCACGTCGAAGTGGCGGCCGCGGTCCTCGAAGCGGCCCTGAAACCACGCGCGCATCTGCGCGAGCACGATGAGCACCGCCTGGCCCCCGTCCTTGAGGCGCAGCTCGCGCCGCTCTCCGCCTGTGTACTCGTACTTGCCGGCTGTGCTGCCCGATGCCACGAGGATCGAGCGGAACGGCTCGCGGATCTCCCAGCGGAGCCGATCGGGGCGCTGGAAGAGGATCACTCCCGAGGAGCGCAACGCGGTCTCGAAGAGGCGCAGCTCCTTCTCCTGCGCGAACTCGGCGGCGATCGACTGGACCGCCGCCATCTTCTCTTCGACCCGCGCGAGGAACTCGGCGCGCTCGGCTCCCTCGAGCAGCTTCCGCTGCGGCGCCCTCGCCGGCTTCGACTCCGCCGCCGTCGGGGGCTCCGCCGCACTCGCGGGATCCGCCTCCGCGTCCGGCCTGCCTTCCCCGGCGGCGCCTGCGAGCGCGAGCGCCGTGATGCCCGCGAGCGCGAGCGCCTGGATGCCGCTCCTCGTCCACCGCGACTGCATGGGTCCTGCTCCGCTTCTCGCGCTGCGCGCGGCGGCCAGTCCGCCGCGCCTCGTCCTCGAGCGCCGCGCTGCGGCGCTACGGCGAGAGGCTCCTCTCCTGGCGCGCCGCCGCGACGAACTCGGCCAGCCTCCTCACGGATGCGAACGCGGCCCGCGCGGTCTCCATCTCCGTGAGGAGGATGCCGTAGCTCTTCTCGAGGATGACCACCAGCTCGACGGCGTCGATGGAGTCGAGCCCCAGGCCCTCGACGAAGAGCGGCGCGTCCTCGTCGATCGCATCGGGGGTGATGTCCTCGAGGTGGAGCCCCTCGACGATCTTCTGCTTCAGCTCGGCGATCAGCTCATCCATCGGAACCGAATCATCGCGCTCCGCCGCCCGAAACGCAACCGCGCTTTCTCAGCGCGCGGCATCGCGGCCATCCGCCGGCGCGGCATCGCGGCCCCGCTCCCTCCGCGCCACGAGCACCAGGTTCGAGAGGAGGCCGAGATCCGGCCGTCGCTCCTCGATCGCGAAGCCGCACTCCTGGAGGAGGCCGGCCCACTCCGCCTCGCTGCGGAAGTGGAGGCCGCCCTCGAAGCGCGTGAAGCCGATCCTCCCCGCGAGCCGCTCGCCGGCGTGGACCCACCGGTGGCTCCGGCCCGCGTCCCGGCATCCGTCGCGGAAGATGAGGCGCGCTCCCTGCGGCATCGCCGCCGCCAGCCTCTCCACGATCGAGCGCTGCGCCTCCTCCGGCCAGTAGTGGAGCACGTCCACGAGCAGCGCCAGCCGCGGCTCGCCGATGTCGACCTCGCGCACGTCGCCCGCCTCGAGCCTCGCGCCGGGGCACTCGCTGAGCACCGCACGCGCCACCTCGATCTTGCACTCGTCGGCATCGACCGCGAGGATCTGCCGGCGGGGAAAGGCCAGCGCCAGCCGCGCCGTCAGGATCCCGTATCCGCACCCCGCCACGAGGACATCGCCCCCTCTGCGGCGCTCGCGCTCATCCTCGCCGGATCCGCGGCGCTCGCGCTCATCCTCGCCGGATCCGCGGCGTTTGCGCTCATCTTCGCCGGATCCGCGGCGTTTGCGTTCACCCTCGCCGGCTCCGTTGCGCTCGCGCTCATCCTCGCCCGCGCTCACGCGATCTTGCACGCACGCATCCGCGCCCGCCGGGCCGCCGCGGTCGGCATCGCCATCCCCGCCTTCGCCGTCCTCCCGGGAGAGAGAGGGCAGCGCGAGGACCAGCGGATCGCGCTTCACCTTCGAGGCGGCGTAGTAGCCGATCACGGGCCCCTGGTAGCGGTACATCCCGGCGATGACGCGCAGCCACTCGGCGCCCTCGCTCGCCTCGCGGCGCAGCCGCTCGCGGGTCTCGAGGATCCGCCGGCGCGCCTCGCGGGCCATGAGGCGGTCTCCGTCCTCGCCCGCGAAGGCGAAGGCCTGCGGATCGAGCGGATCGAGGACCTCCACGCGGACCTCGTGATGGTTCACCCAGAAGCCTCCGCGCCGCGACATGGTCCCCGAGTTGGCCACCGCGATCGGAAGCACGCGAGCGCCCAGCCGGCGCGCGATGGTGAACGCGCCGCGGTGGAACCGCCGCAGGCGAAGGCCATCCCCGCGGGTCCCCTCGGGGAAGACGAGCACCGAGATGCCCCGAGCCATCGACTCCCGCGCCCGCTGGAGGATCTCCTCGAACTCGAGATCGTCCGACGGGATGAAGCCCGCGGCGCGGATCATCCGGCGGACGAGCGGCGTCTTCCAGACCCAGCCCTTCACGAGGATATGGACCGGAATCGGAAGGGAGAGCGCGGCGAAGCTGTCGTAGATCGACTCGTGATTGGAGACGATGACGAAGGGGCCTTCATCGCCGATCGGCTCGCGCCCGGAGTAGATCTGCCGGCCGATCGGGAGGTGGAATCGAAACGCGCGGGCGATCGAGCGCAGCGCGGCGAGCGCCGCCCGCTCCCTCCGCTCCGGCCGCACGAGCCAGCGCTCCACGACCAGGAACCAGGCCGCGCGGCCGACCGTGACGGCGAGGACCCAGGCCGCAGTGGCGAGATTCCTGACGCCGGGCGCGCCGTTCGTCCCCGGCGACAGCAGCAGCCTGCCTGCGAGGGGCGGCACGTAGAGGGCGGTGACGACCAGGCAGCTCGCGATGCCGGCGAGCCCCGTCGCTCCGATCGAGAAGAGCACGGGGTGGCTCGCCAGGACGAGGACGCCGAAGCCGGCGCCGGTCGTGGCGGCGCAGAGGAAGACCGAGGCGTCCGCCTCCGCCG
>JAFGKN010000724.1 GCA_016928605.1 Planctomycetota bacterium
TTCCCTGGGAGCTCGGTCTCGCGGAGACCCATCAAACCCTTGTGCTCAACGACCTGCGCTCGCGGACCGTCCTGCAGGTCGACGGCCAGCTCAAGACCGGCCGCGACGTCGTGATCGCTGCCCTGCTGGGCGCGGAGGAGGTCGGTTTCGCGACGGCCCCGCTGATCACGCTCGGCTGCGTCATGATGCGGAAGTGCCACCTCAACACCTGTCCCGTCGGAATCGCGACGCAGGATCCCGTCCTGCGCAAGAGGTTCCAGGGCAAGCCCGAGCACCTCATCAACTACCTCTTCCTGGTCGCGGAGGATGTCCGCCGCCGCATGGCGGAGCTGGGCTTTCGCAGGTTCGACGAGATGATCGGCCGGGTCGAATGCCTCGAGGTGGACGACGCGATCGAGCACTGGAAGACGGACGGGCTCGACCTGACCCGCATCCTCACGCCTGCGGAGAGGCCGCACGACGGCGTCGCTGTCCGCCGGACGATCCCCCAGGACCACGGGCTGGAGAGGGCGCTCGACAATCTCCTCATCGAGAGGGCGCGCCCCGCGGTCGATGGCCGGCACAGAGTCAGCATAGACCTGCCAGTCGCCAACACCAACCGCACCGTCGGCACGATGCTGAGCCACACCGTCGTCAAGAGGTGGGGCGAGCACGGTCTCCCGGACGACACGATCCACATCCGCCTTCGCGGCTCGGCGGGCCAGAGCCTGGGCGCGTGGCTCGCGCGCGGAGTGACGATCGAGCTGGAGGGCGATGCGAACGACTACGTCGGCAAGGGGCTCTCCGGCGGCCGCCTCATCGTCTATCCGCCGAAGGAGTCCACCTTCGTCCCGGAGGAGAACATCATCATCGGCAGCGTCTGTCTCTACGGGGCGACCGGGGGCGAGGCCTACTTCCGGGGACGCGCCGCCGAGCGGTTCTGCGTCCGCAACTCCGGAGCGCGGGCGGTGGTCGAGGGCGCCGGCGACCACGGCTGCGAGTACATGACGGGAGGCCGCGTCGTCATCCTCGGCCGGACGGGGCGCAACTTCGCGGCCGGCATGAGCGGCGGGATCGCCTACGTCTGGGACGTCGACGGCGGTTTCAGCTCGAGATGCAACCTGGAGATGGTCGACCTCGAGAGGGTCCAGACCGAGGAGGACGAGACGGAGCTGAAGGAGCTCATCGCGAGCCACTGCTCCGCCACCGGCTCCGCGCTCGCACGCCGGATCTTCGACGAGTGGGATCGCGAGGTCGCGCGGTTCGTGAAGGTGATGCCGGCCGACTACAAGCGAGTCCTCGAGAGGAGCAGGCGAGAGGGTGCCCGCACGGCCGTCCAGGCGGGAGCCTGAAAGAAGGAGGCGCCGACATGGGAAAGCCGACCGGATTCCTTGAGATCCACCGCTCGACGGTGCCCTGCCGCCCGCCCGAGGAGCGGCTCGGGACCTACGACGAGTTCCTCGTCGAGGTTCCCGTCTCGCACCTGAAATCGCAGGGTGCCCGCTGCATGGACTGCGGCGTGCCCTTCTGCCAGTCGGAGTCCGGCTGTCCGGTGGACAACCTCATCCCGGAGTGGAACGATCTCGTCTACCGGGGGAAGTGGCGCGAGGCACTCGACAGGCTCCACAAGACGAACAACTTCCCCGAGTTCACGGGAAGGGTCTGCCCCGCCCCGTGCGAGGGCGCGTGCGTCCTCGGGATCACGGATCCGCCCGTGACGATCAAGGACATCGAGCGCGCGATCGTCGACCGCGGCTTCTCCGAGGGCTGGATCCGGCCGCGGCCGCCGGCGCGGCGCACCGGCAAGCGCGTGGCCGTGGTCGGCTCGGGCCCCGCAGGCCTGGCGGCTGCCGACCAGCTCAACCGCGCTGGACACCTCGTCACCGTCCTCGAGCGCGACGACCGGATCGGCGGCCTGCTCATGTACGGCATCCCCAACATGAAGCTCCCCAAGGAGCTCGTCGAGCGGCGCGTGCAGCTGCTGCGCGAGGAGGGAATCGAGTTCCTCACCGGCGCCCACGTGGGCGTGGACATCGCCGCGGAGGATCTCAGAGAGTCCTTCGACGCCGTCCTGCTCGCGTGCGGCGCGACGCGGCCGCGCGATCTGTCCATCCCAGGCCGCGACCTCGCGGGGATCCATTTCGCCATGGAGTTCCTCCACAAGAGCACGAAGAGCCTGCTCGACTCGAGACACGCCGATGGGCAATACATCTCCGCGGCCGGAAAGGACGTGATCGTGATCGGAGGCGGCGACACGGGGACCGACTGCATCGCGACGGCGCTGCGCCACGGCTGCCGCAGCCTGGTGAGCTTCGAGCTGCTGCCGAGGTCTCCCGAGAGCCGCTCTGCCGACAATCCCTGGCCTCAGTGGCCGCGCATCCACCGCGTCGACTACGGTCACGCCGAGGCGATCCAGCGATTCGGCCGCGATCCGCGCGAGTTCTCCATCCTCTCCAGGCGTTTCATCGACGACGGCAGCGGGAGAGCGGCGGGCGTCGAGACCGTGCGCGTGGAGTGGAGCCGGAGCGGCGGGCGCTCCGAGATGCGCGAGATCCCCGGTACCGAGACGACCCATCCCGCCAGTCTCATCCTGCTCGCCATGGGCTTCCTCGGCCCCGAGACACGGCTGAGCGAGCAGCTCGGCATCGAGCTGGATGCGCGATCGGCCTTCCGCGCGGAGCTCGGGAGGTTCGCCACCAGCGCCGAGGGGATCTTCGCCGCGGGCGACTGCCGCCGCGGCCAGTCCCTCGTCGTCTGGGCGATCCGGGAAGGCCGGGGCGCGGCCCGGGAGATCGACCGCTACCTGATGGGCTCGACGGCGCTCCCCTGAAGCGCGATCGTTCTAGGCGCGCCCGGCGGCTCCGCCCGTGAAGCAGAACGTCCCTTGATGTACGATCCGCATCCGAAGCCGCCGCCCGGCGGCCCGCCTGCTGGACGCACCATCAAGAAGTGAGGAGACCCGCATGAACGCCTTCACGAGGCACCTGTCCCGCTGCTTTCTCGCCGGCATCGTGGCCCTCCTCCCGATCGGGGGACTCGTGCTGACGATCGTCTACCTGGAGTACACCATCGCGCAGGCGTGGCTCGCCGCGCAGGACTTCTACATCCCCGGGCTGGGCATCTTGCTCGCCGTCGCGGCGATCTACGCGATCGGCCTCGTGGTGTCCACCTTTCTCGGCCGCTGGATCTGGGACCGCGCGGACCGGCTCCTCGGCCGGCTTCCCGCCCTCGGCTCGATCTACCAGACCCTGAAGCAGATCCTCGGCTACGGCGAGGGGAGGGACGCCATCTTCCAGCGCGTCGTCCTCGTCCCGGCACGGGCTCCGGAGGGCGAGGAGATCGGTCTCGTCACGAGCGAGATCCTCGAGGATGGGAAGCCGCGGAAGCTCTCCGTCTTCGTCCCCGGCTCCCCCAATCCGGCCGCGGGGCGCCTCCTGATCATCGACCCGGAAGCGGCGCGCCCCATCTCGACGCCCGTGAGCGACGCCATGAAGACCCTGATCTCCGTGGGCAAGACGCCTCTGATTCCGCGGCAGGGCGCTCCCCGCGGCTGAGCGCCTGCAGACGGACGGCCCATCGCTCCGGGAGCGGCCCATATCCTCGAGCGGCGGGACGCCGAGCGCGCTGTGTCTAGTAGCTGCGGCCCGTCGACAGCTCGTCTCGACGGTCCGGCTCTCTCCGGCAGGGCGCCGGCTCCACCTCGCAGCTCAGGCCCTCGCCGAAGGTGGGATCGAGGCCGCAGGAGGGAAAGGGAGCAGCGGGCTCGGGCAGCCCCGTCACGAGGAAGACCGAGAGAAGCACGGCATCAAGGACGTCGACCTGGCCTCCGTCGTCCACGTCCGCCGCGTCGAGGCAGGGGATGCCGCCAACCCCGCCGACGAAGTGGCGCGCGAGGCGGAGAAGGTCGCTCCAGCCGACGGTCCCGTCTCCGTCGACGTCGCCGCGCACGAAGCCGTGGAGCGGCTGCTCGAGAAAGAGCGCGCCGATGTCGCTGCGCGTGTCGTCGGCATCGGGGGGTGACGCGGGGTCGCCCGCGTCGATGGCGGGCGATCCGGGAAGGAGCCCGTAGACACCGCTCACCCAGCGCTCACCGCCTCCCCGGACATCCCCTTCCGCGCCGGCGCGAGGAAGCCAGCTTCCCCCCGGGTCGACGAAGAGGGGAAACTCGCGGAGATTCGTCGAGCCGGCGTCGACGTCCCGGTCGACGATGCAGTACCGGAAGCCCTCTCCGACGGCAAAGGGGCGATTCTGCCAGAAGATGGAGTTCGAGACCCGGAGCAGACCGCCGCCCGCCCCATGGATGGCGCCCGAGCCGCGGCGCGCGCGGTTGTGAACGACCGTCAGGTGATCGGCATCGACGCAGGCGCCTTCGGCCGCATGGACGGCGCCGCCGGAGGCCATCGCGAGGTTGCCCGCCAGCAGGCAGCGCTCGATGCGCGCATCCACGCCCCTTTCGAGGTAGATCCCTCCTCCCTCCTCGGCGCGGTTTCCCTCGATCGCCGCGGCGCGGATCCGCCACTGCGGCTCGCGCCCCGCGCGGACGGCGAGCCCTCCCCCCAGCTCCGCCCGGCAGTCGCGGATCGAGCAGTCCTCGATGACCGGGCTCCCCTCGTCGCAGCAGATGCCGCCGCCCACCCCGCCCGCCGCCTCGTTCCCCTCGACGCGGCACTCGACGAGGGTGGGACTCGACCGCCGGATGTGGATCCCTCCGCCGCGGCGGAGGCCGCCGCACAGCGTGCCCCAGCCTCCGGTGATGGTGAAGCCCTCCACGCGCGTATCGCTTCCCTCGCCTCCCCGGAAGACGAGCACGCTGCCCTCCCCGTCGTCTCCCTCGCCGGGCACCCTGCGGAGAGCGGTGCGGCCCGAGCCGTAGCGGCTGACGAGATGGATCGCCTTTCCGCGGAAGTCGAGCGGCCGCTCGAGACGGTGCTCTCCGGGCCCTACGACCACGCGGTCGCCATCCTCGAGGGCATCGAGGGCATCCTGGATCTCGTCGAAGTCGCCGGGGACCAGGTACTCGGTGCGCCGCGGGGGATCGTCGAGAACGGGGAGCGGCTCCGACTCGAATCGGTTCAGCTCCCAGACCGGCAGCTTCTCGCACAGCCGCTCGACGCCGAGCTGGCGCATTCCGTAGGGCGGGAAGGGGCGCAGGAGGAGGCGGACGCGGATCGTGACCGCCGTGCCGCGAAGCTCCCTCGGGACCGCGATCCGGTAGGTCGAGTTCCGGACCTCCAGCGCGGCGAGGGAGTGCATCTCGACTCTCTCCGCGAGCCAGAAGGGGACTCTCCGGCCCTCCGCGTCGACGTGGCCGTCGGACATCATCACCAGCTGCGGATCGCCGCCGGGATCGAGCGCGCTCTGCGCGCTCCTCAGGTCTCCGTTCGCATCGAGGTGTCCGGAGCGGAACACCGCGCCACCCTCCTCGTCGAGCACCGTCACCTCGAGCCACATCTGCCGCATGCTGCCCGAGGGGAGATTGTGGCCGGTGCCGCTGTTCTTCACCCTGACCCTCAGCGCCAGCTCCGCTCCCGCCTGGACCGCCTCCGGGGCGTGGACCGAGAGCCGGGCCGCGGTGCGCAGGAAGCGCTCGATCTCCTCCTCCTGGTATCCCGCGTTGGGGAAGGGGATGAGCGCCGTCGCGACGCCGGGAAAGTTGTGCCTCCTCAGGTCGTCGCGGAACCGGCTCCCGACGGCGGCCTGCCCGCTGTAGCGCAGCATGTGGCAGTCCTGGCACTCGATCCCGCGCGCGGGATGGACCGAGACCCGCCACTCGGCAAACGCGCTCTCCACCGAGCGGCCCTTGTGGATCACGTCGTGGCAGCTTCCGCAGAAGACGCTCTGTCCCATGAAATCGCTGTGCTCCGAGGCGTGAGCCTCGTTCTCCTCCGGCTCGAAGAGGCGCCCGTAGAAGACATCTCCGGGCGTCAACCGGAAGCTCGCGTTGGCGATCGGCGCGCCGGGCGGGGGCGGCTCGGCGCGATGGCACGCCTCGCACGACACGCCCTCCAGAACCTGGCTCGAAAGCCCGCTCCCCTCCACGCGGCGGAAACTGATGTCCAGCTCGCGGCTCCGCACCCCGATGGTCCCGTGGCAGTCGAGGCAGAGGGTGCCGATCTCGCCACGGGTGTCTTCGACCGCCTGGCGGTACTCGGCGAGGAAGACCGGATCGATGAGCGAGTAGGCGTGGGTCGATCCGCGCCATTCGAGGTACTGCCGCGGGTGGCACTCCTCACAGGACTTCGAGCCCTGGAAATCGGTGCTGTGATATGGCGGAGGCTCCTCCGCGCGGCCGTCGTGTCCGGCACTCGCGAGCGCGAGGAGCGCGAACCTCGCGAGCGCGGCGGCTCCGCGGGCGGCGGGCGCGAGGAGCGCGATGCGGCGGAATCGACTCGCTCGCTCAATCGCCACTGGCTCGCTCCTCCCGCGCCGATGCGCGGCGCGGCGGTGTCCCGGCGATCGCCGCCTCCACCACCGTACGGAACGCCGACTGATGGTTCGCAAAGGAGTCGCCGAGGTAGTACTCGAACCGCCAGTTGTACCGCGTGGTCACCGAGCTCATCCTCTCGATCGACGGGATCCGCATCTCCAGGGCGCCGGGGAACCCGCGGATGGAGTGCGATGTCCCCCAGAAGGGACCTCGAGGATCCGGATGCGGCGTGTCGGCCAGATAGTCATCGTAGAAATCCGTGTTCCACCAGTCGTTCGTCCACTCGAACGCGGGGATCGCCATGTCCGCCACCCCGTAGGGGCTGTCGCCCGCCGGGCTGTGGGTGCCGACCGGGGCGAGCTTCCCGTCGACGCTGGCGTGGTACGCCGTGGGCAGGTTGTCCCCCCACGGGTGGATCCTCCGGTCATCGCCGCGGGCTGCCTTCTCCCACTGCGCCTCGCTGGGAAGCATCTTGCCGTAGTAGTTGGCGTAGGCCGCCGACCCGTACCAGGTCACATCCACCGCGGGGTGGTCCTCGTGTCCCTCCCGGACGCGAAACCGCTCGCCGTCCCACGAGATCAGATGCAGAAACCGCGTCGGCTGCGAGTTCCTCGTCCGGTAGAACGACTCGATCAGGCGGTCGTAGGGCTGGAAGTAGTAGAAGGGCACCCACGACCCTTCGAGCTCCCCCATGACCGCCACCTCTCCGACCTCCACGAGCCCCTCCTCGAAAGCATCGGCGAGAAACGCTGCGAACCGGCGATTCGTGACGGGATGGCGATCGATCCAGAAGGCGTCGAGGTACACCTCGTGGTGGGGCTCGTCGCTGTAGTTCTGGACGGTCTTGATCTCCCGCGTGTCCAGCGTGCCAGGGATGTCGCCTCGGAGGAAGATCCCCGCGGGTATGTGAACCATCCCCTCCGTCGAAGGGCGATGGACCTCGACGGCCAGCGTCCTGCGGACTCGCTCGCCGCCGGCGGCGACATCCGCTGCGATCCGCACCGCACCGGCGGTCCGCGGCGCGCGCCACTGCACCTCGGGCAGGTCGTCGAACCAGAGCCGTCCGCCGCTCGCGCTCCAGAGGATCTCCGCCTCCGCCTCGGGAGGGATCTCCGCGCGGAGCGAGAGCGTGATGAGGCTTCCGCAGAAGACCCTCCGCGGGCGCAGCTCGACGCGGAGATCCGCCATCCACTCGAGCGGATCGCTCGACGGCTCCGGCGCGTCCTGAGCGGCGCAGCGGGCGGCGCCGGCAGGCTCGCCGGTCCGCGGGATCGAGCCCGCGGCGAGGAGCAGCGCGGTGATCGAGGCGAGGGCTGGCCACCCTCCGCGCGTGCGCGAGCCGGGCGCATCCACTTCAGGCGCTCTCCTTCTTGCGGGACGTGGGAAAGACCGACCTCAGGTACTTCTGGTTCTCGCGGTAGCAGTCGACGACGCTCCTGCCCGCGACCGTCGCGCCCTCGATGATCAGCCATCCCCGGTAGCCGATCTCATCGATCGCCGCCTTGACCCGCGCGAAGTCCACCTTCCCCTTCCCCAGCAGGAAGCCGTTCTCCTTCATGTGGAACTCGCAGATGCGCTCGCGGCCGAGGCGGCGGATCTCCTTGTGGATATCGTAGCCCTTCGTCGTCATGTTCGCGACGTCGTAGTAGACCTGGACGGCCGGCGATCCGACCGCGTCGAGGATGCGGATGTGGTCGTCCGCGCTCAGATACGTCTCGAGCCCCAGGACCACACGGGCCTTCTCTGCCCCCGGGGCGAGGCGCTTGAGCCTCTCGACGAGCCGCGGCTGCAGGTCCGGCCTGTCGAGGATGTCGCCCTTGTCGAAGAAGGCGAGGAGGACCACCTTCACGCCCATCTCCGGGCAGACTTCGATGCACTCCCCGACCCACCGCTCCGCCTCCGCCTCGGTGGCCAGCGGCACGCCGTTGAGAACCCCCATCGCGAGGGAGGCGATCTCCTGCCCCGCCGCCTTCGCGGCCTTGCGGTACTCGCTGCGGACCTCCGCGCTGCGGAGATCCTTGTGGGCGCCCGGCCTGCCGAA
>JAFGKN010000725.1 GCA_016928605.1 Planctomycetota bacterium
TCTCGATCTCGATCAGGACGCTGCCCTCGACGCTGCTGCCCTGGCTGCCCACCGGCTCCAGGATCAGGAGGTGGGCGGCATCGGTGAAGCCCTTGGCGTAGAGGTTGTGGGCATCCGTCGAGCAGGTCTGGTTCTCGAGGCAGAAGTAGTCCTTGCCCCGGGGGGTATAGACGACCATGTGCGTGAAGATCTCGGAGGCGCGGAGCACGACCCGCAGCCCCCGGTCGCGGGCCTCGTAGGAGGCCGGCCGATCCGGCTGCATGCCCCAGAAGACATCGTCGAGGTCCAGCTCTGCGAGAGAGACCGGAGAGCGGAGATCGCGCGAGGTCCCATCGAGATCGAGGAGCTTGCCCGTCGGCAGCAGCGTCGATCGGTAGTTCTCCATGTGCTTGCGGGCCGGCACGGTCACGAAGGTCCCGCTCCGCTCTCCGAGGACGCGGAAGTACGGATGGAGCCCGAAGCCGATGGGGATCCGGCGCGTGTCGAGGTTCTCGATCGCGACTGCGATGCGCAGCCCCTCCGGCCCCAGCGTGTAGCTCAGCGACACCCGGTGCTTGAAGGGAAACGCCGCGTACACAGGATGGCCTTCGTCGATCTCGAGCACGACCGGCAGCGTCAAGGAGTCGTCCTCCACCGCCAGCGTGCCCGCCTTCCACGGCTCGCTGTGAACGAGCCCGTGGATGTGGTGGCCCCCCGCATTCGCCGGAAGCTCGAACTGGCGCTCCTCGAAGCTGAACTTGCCGTCGCGGACGCGGTTGGGAGTGGGATAGAGGATCGGGATGCCGTACCCGATCCCCCGCAGCCGGCCGATCTCCTCGGGCGCTCGGAGCAGCTCGACGTCGTTCACCCGGAGGGAGCAGAGATTGGCGCCCGCCTCGGGAACGACTCGCGCCGAGAGCTCCCATCCGGTGTCCTTGCCGACCGCGAGCTCGTGGATCGTCCAGCCGGTCTCGTCGTCGAGAACCTTCCGGTAAGCGGCGCCGTCCGGCAGCCGCCGGCCTCCGCCGAGGCACCCCGCGAGCGAGGCGATGGTCCAAATCCCCATCAGGGCCGTTGCGATCGGTCGTGCGCGCATCATCCAGTCCCTCGCTCCATGAGCTCCAGTGGCCAGCCGCGTGACGGCGGCCCATGATACACGGTTCCGCTCGCCGGCGACACGCCCGCCTGGCGGCAATCCGCCGGCCGGCAGGGTGGTCGAGGTGGAGCCGGCGCGCCGCCGCGGCAGCCGCAGCGGCGTCCCCATCTCGCGCGAAAACGACAGGCCCGCTGCAGTCCGTGCCGATAGACTCTCAGGATCGCGGATCCTCTCGTCTCCCTGGTGGTTACCGGCCCTCATCGTCGCCATGTCCGGCAGATCTCTTGTCGATCAGCAAAGCAGCGCTCGGTGCCAGCTCTGCAGGGCTCCTGTCTCCGTCCTGCTGGAGGGGAAGCCGACCATCGTGAGGTGCCGGCGCTGCCGCCTCATCTCGCTGGCCCGCGTGCCGGCTCCCGAGCAGCGCTCGCCGGGCGGCTCCGCCGAAGACCAGCGCGCCGACGACGAGCCGCGGCTCCTCGGCTTCCTCGAGCGGGCGCGGCGGATCTTCTCGTGGCTGAACATGAAGTCGGTGCTGCGGAGGGAGCGAGGACAGGCGGCGTGGCTCGACGTGGGCTGCGGCCGCGGTTTCCTCATCGAGCTGCTCCGCGACCGCGGCTGGATGGTGATGGGCACGCATCTCTCCCGGAAGGCGGCGAAGGCGGCGCAGCAGAAGGGCCTGAACGTCTTCTGCGGCAGCCTGCCGGACCTCGAGTACCACGGAACGCCGTTTCGCGTCGTCACCTGCTTCCACGCGCTCGATCGCCTCGAGCGTCCCTTCGAGTGCCTCAGGAGGATCCGCGAGCTGATGGAGGACCGAGGGCTCCTCGTGGTCGAGGTCCCCGACTGCTCCAGCCCGGGGTTCAAGGTCCTCGGCGTGAGGAGCGCCTCCGTCGACTACCCGCACCGGCTGATCTTCTTCACGCCGTCCACCCTGCGCAGCCTCCTCGAGATGTGCGGATTCGACGTGGTCTCCGTCCGCCACTTCTCGCTGGAGCACTCCGCCTTCACCACGCTCCAGAACCTCCTCAACCTCATCCCCGGAGAGCCCAACCGCCTCTGGCGGGCGATGCTCGCCACCGAGGATGGCCGCCGGCTGCGGCGCAGCATCTGGACCTGGATGCACGCCGGCCTGGCGCTCGCGCTCGCCCTGCCCGCGCTGCTGCTCTCGCTGCCGTCCCTTCTGCTCCCCGTGGGCAACACCATGCGCTTCCTCTGCCGCAAGGGAGCGGAGAGGAGGATCGAGGGATTCTTCGGGACGGATGATGAGCGCGCCGCAGCCGCGGAGGCAGAGGCAGAGACAGAGACAGAGACAGAGGCGACGGGCGGGGGCTGGGGAGAGCCGGAGAGCGAGGTCGAGGATCCGGACGAAGAGAGGGACGAGAAGCTATAGAAATCCCGCCCGCGCGGCATCACCAGCGGAACACGCACGCCCCTGGCGGCCGTGGGGAAGGCAGAAAGAAGGCAGAAAGGGCGGCA
>JAFGKN010000124.1 GCA_016928605.1 Planctomycetota bacterium
ATTCGTGGGAATCGCCGGGCAGTACGTCATCGAGCAGCACTCCTTCACGCTCGCGTTCGACCTCCTCCTCAACGATGCCGACCGGGAGTTCCGCAGCGAGGAGCAGTTCGACGTGGAGGTCAGCTACACCTTCACGTTCTGATCGGATCAAGCCAATTGGATGGCCCGTCCCTCGCGCGCCGAGCGGTAGATGCTCGTGATGACGTCGACGGCCGCCCGCCCCTCTCTGCCATCGCAGAAGGGCGCGCGTCCCTCGCGGATGGCACAGATGAAATCCTCGAACTGACGGCGGTGCCCCTCGCTGCTGATCGCCTTCGGATCCGCTGCGCCGCCGCCCGAAAGACCTTCGCGCGGCCCGTACTCCCGGCGGATCGCCGCGTCCTCCTCGGACTCATCCGCGAAGCTCCATGCGAGGATCGTCTCGTCTTCCATGATGACCGTGCCTGCACTGCCGGAGATCTCGATGCGGATCTTGGCGCCCGGCCACGCCGCGGTAGTCGCCTCGATCACGCCGAGGGAGCCGCAGCGGTATCGGACGCTGGCGGTCGCCGCGTCCTCGACCTCGATCCGCTCGTGGCTCCGCGTCGCGACCATGCCGGCCACCGACTCGACGCCGCCCATAAGCCACTGGATGAGATCGATGCCGTGGATCCCCTGGTTCATCAGAGCTCCTCCGCCGTCCAGCTCCCAGGTTCCTCGCCAGCCTCCGCTGTCGTAGTACTCCTGGCTGCGGTACCACTTGATGTAGACGTCAGCCAGCGAGAGGATCCCGAAGCGGCCCCCGTCGATCGCCCTCTTGAGCAGGCGGCTCGTGTCCATGAACCGGCGCGGGAAAATCGCTCCCAGGGTCACTCCGGACTCTCGACAGGCGTCGATGATCCGATCGATCCGCTCCGTGGTGATCTCCACGGGCTTCTCGACCATCACGTGCTTCCCGGCTCGAGCGGCCTCGACTGCAGGCTCGAGATGCGAGCCGCTGGGCGTGCAGATCGAGACGATGTCAACGGCCTCGTCGCAGAGGAGATCGCGCAGGTCGCTGTAACACCTCGCCGCGTACTGCTCGGCCCTCTTGCGCGCGAGCTCCGAAACCGTATCCTGGAACCCGATGAGGCGAGCCATCGGTAGGTCCAGGATCGCCCTGGCCTGAAACTCGCTGATCATCCCGCTGCCGACGATGGCCACTCCGAGTGGCCTGCTGGAATCGGTCATATCTAGCTCCCGTCGTTTCTCCGTGAAGGGGTTCAAGACTCGCCCGGCGGCTCGAGAGCGCCCGAGGTCATCACGATCATCCGCGCGACGTCCACGAGCTTGCGGTTGCTCTGGCTCGCGAGCTTCTGAAGGCGGACGTACGCGTCCTCCTCGCTGATCCGCACGACCCGCATCAGGATCCCCTTGGCCTTCTCGATCACCTTCCTGTCCTCCAGCGCCTGGCGGAGGCCGTCCGCCTCCTTGTGAAGGTCGAGGAACTCCCTGAAACGCCGCATCGCCACCGCGATCGCCGGCCCCAGGCTCGACATGCGGATCGGCTTGACGAGGTAGGCGAACACGCGGGTCTGCTCTGCCTGCTCGATGCAGGCAGCGTCGTGGTACGCGGAGACGACGACGATCGGCAGAGGCCGCTCGCGATAGATCTGCTCGGCCGCCTCGAATCCGTCCATGTCCGGCATCTTGAGGTCTGTGATGACGAGATCCGGCTCCAGCCGACGGCAGTCATCGAGGAGCTGGCGGCCGTTCTCGGCCACGGAGACGACCTCGTGCCCGAGGCGGGGGAGGACATCCTTGAAGAACTCCCGCATGTCCGGCTCGTCCTCTGCGACGGAGATCCGCAGCTTCTCGGTCATCGCTTCTCCCCTATGTTGTCGTCCCTGGCTCGAAGGGGCAGCACCATCACGATCGCCGCGCCTCCCGATGGCTCCGATGGCTCCGGATCGACAGCGATCGTTCCTCCATGAGCGCGCGCGAGCCGCCGGCAGATGGCGAGGCCGAGCCCGCTGCCTTTCGTCCTGGTCGTGAAGAAAGGCTCGAAGACGCGGTCGTACAACTCGGGCGGCAGTCCGGGACCGTTGTCGCGGACTGCCACTCGCACCGCGGGTCTACCCTCGTGCTCGACTGCAGACCATGTAACCTCGATCTCGGCGCGCTCCGGGCAGGCCGCCAACGAGTTCTCGAAGAGATTGCGGAAGACCTGCGCTATGGCGAATCGGTCGACCTCGCACCAGTCCGCGCCCTCCTCGCCCGCACACCGCAGCGACGCGCGCCAGCCTTGCCTCGCCAGCAGGAGATGCTCCCAGGCGCTCCTTGCGATCTCCCCCAGGCGGCACGGCTCCCGCCGGAGATGGACAGGCGCTGCGTACTCCTGGACCTGCTCGTAGAGACGCCGGAGATCCTCTTGCGCCTGCCCGATGCGCTGGACGAGTCGCAGCTCCTCGGCACGTTCCGCGACACGATGAGCCAGCATGTCGAGACAGGCCTGGCTCCGCTGGAGCGCGTTCCCGCTCTCGTGGGCGAGGCCCGCCACCATCTCGCCGATAGCGGCGAGCCGCTCGGACTCGAGCAGCTTCCGGTTCTTCTCGGCCAGCGCCTCCTCCACGCGCCTCCGCTCCGTGATGTCCCGGATCGCGGTCGACACGAGAAGGCCTTCGTCCGTCTGGATCGGGCTGGATCGGATCTCCACCGGGAACTCGGTGCCGTCCTTCCTGAGCGCGTTCAGCTCCACGGCCGCTCCGCTCGCCGGGGGAACAGGATCGACCAGAAGGCGGACGGCGTTCTCGCCGGTCGAGCCTCGCTGCGCCGGAGAGACGAGGAGATCGACCGGCTCGCCGATGATCTCCTCGGGCGAGTAGCCGAAGAGCCGGCTGATGCCGGCGTTGACCAGCGAGATGCGCCCTCGATCGTCGGCGATGACCATCGCGTCCGGAGCCGTCTCCAGGAGGCTGCGGAACTTCTCCTCGGCCCGTCGGCGGCCGATGATGTCCTCCTCCATCCGGCGGTTGGCATCGGCAAGCCGCACGGCGCTGAGCCGGGCGATATGGGCGAAGGCGGCCGCGAGAGATAGAAGGGCCGCCATGACGGCGCATGCCACCAGCGCTCCGATGAGGAGGTCTCTGCGAGCCGCCTCGTCGCGCCGAACCGCCGCCTCGAGGATCTTGTCGACGGCCGGCTCCACCACGTGGATCTCGCGGCGAAACTCCTTCTGCAGTCCCGAGTCCTCGGTGAAACCGATCTCCTCCTCGATCGCGAGGTACTCCTGGAGGGCCTCCAGGTAAGCGCTCAGGGCA
>JAFGKN010000125.1 GCA_016928605.1 Planctomycetota bacterium
CCATCACCGGGAGGAATTCTCGCGAAAATGTTCCGGACAAATCAGGCTCTCTCCCGCACTGATGACATGGAGGTGCGATGTCTGATCGAGAGAAGCAAGCGTCGGAACTGAATCGAACCGTCGAGGGGCTCCTCCCTCGACTCTACAACACGGCGTACTACCTCGCGGGCGACTCTCATCGCGCGGAGGATCTGGTTCAGGAGACGCTCGCGATGTTCATCGAAAGCCACCGGAGGAATCCGTCGCGGGTCCGGCATCCCCTGAGATGGTGCCTGAGGGTGCTCGCTCGTGTCTCGTGGAAGAGACCGCGGCTCGCGGAGTGCCCCATTCCCGACGACCTCGCCTGTGACCGTCCGGGGCCGGAGGAGGCAGTGAGCGACGAAGAGCTTCGCCGCCTGGTGCGAGCATCGATGCAGGCTCTCTCCCGCGAGGAGCGGCAGGTTGTATCCCTGCGCGTCTTCGGCGAACTGACCCTGCGCGAGGTCGGCCGGGAGATGGGCATGCCGCGGTCGACGGCTTACGATCGGTTGCAGACGGGCCTGGCGCGGCTGCGCAGGAGCCTCGCGAGCGTCGCGGGGATGGTGCTGGTGATTCCTCCCGAAGCCAGGGGTGCCACCGGACTGGTGGGATGGCTCCGGGCCCTGCCGGGCGCACCCGTTCCTTCATCCCTTGTCCAGTGGAGCGCGGCGCTGCCCGCGGCCGCCTCCGTCGCCGGTACAGCCGTGATGGCTCAGACCAGTGGAGGATTCCTCATGTCGGCTCTCTCGACGAAAACCGCGTGGATCGGCGCGGGGGCGGCGATGGTGATCGGCATCGTCGGCGTCGGTGTGCAACTCAACGACCTGCGTCAGAAAAACCAGGCCCTCGAGGCCCGGCTCGCCGCGAGCAGCGACCACGGCGAGATGGCGAGGACGATCGCGGAGCTCCGGAGGAGCAACGAGGACCTGCGCAGAAGGCTCGCCGCCGTGGAGAAGGAGCGGGGGGCGGATGCCGCCGCCGAAACGGGAGCCGCGAGCACGACAGCCGCAGCCAGGACGCCAGGCCCTGATGATGTCGATCGGCTCCTGGCCGAGGCGGCCGAAGCGCTGAACGCTCACGATCGGAAGCGCTTCGCAGCTGCATTCCTCGCGCTGATCGATGCCGGCGACGCGGCTCACGCGGCTCTCATGGCCCTGGTCGCCGGTACCGGAGGCAGCTTCAACCACATCTACCATGTCCTCGAAGGTGACGACCCGGACTACGCGTTCCGGAGGGAGCTCAGCCATCAGATCACCCTGCGCAGGAAGCAGCTCAGCGGACTTCTCGACGCCATCCTCTCGCGCAAGGGAGAGATCGACGGA
The DNA here is from genome assembly GCA_016928605.1 of Planctomycetota bacterium. Classification (GTDB taxonomy): domain Bacteria; phylum Planctomycetota; class UBA8108; order UBA8108; family UBA8108; genus JAFGKN01. The sequence continues at coordinate 1,341 of JAFGKN010000125.1, forward strand.
GCGACGCTCTTCGCCTTCGACCTGATGTCGTACAACCTCGTCCAGTCGGGCCGGCCCCGTGAAGAGCAGGCGATGGCCGTGCTGGACGTCCTTTCGACCGCGATCGACACGGAGCCGGAAGGCGTCGAGTGGAACTTCTACTGCGTCCAGGCGGCGCAGGCGCTCGGACGCCTGGGTTCACCCGAGGTCCTGCCGGATCTCGAGGCCATGCTGAGCGACGCGGACGTCTCCTGGCGCAACAAGGTGGCCATCGCCCAGGCGGTCGCCGGCATCGGCGGCAAGGCCGGCGTCGCGATCCTGGAGCGCATTCGCGACTCGGCCGGCGACTCGCTGCGCGAGCTACTCCTGAACAACCTCGCGCACCATGGCGGTGCCGAGATCAGCGGTTTCCTCGAGGAGAGTCTGGCCATCGAGGAAGACCCCAACATCCGCGAGATCCTGGTGAAGGCGATGGCCGGACGATCCCGATTCCGCGAGCAGTTGATCGAGAAGCTCGACGCCGGCGAGCTCGGAGAGAGCGAGCGGATGAGCGTCCTCGAGTCCCTTTTCGAGAGCGAGAACGAGGCTGACCGCGAGAAGGCGTGGGAGCACTACGAGCGGCTCGGCCGCGAGAACCAGGACGAGGTTGTCGAAGCGCTCGCGGGGAAAGACGCGCGAGCCACGGCGATCCTCTTCGAGCGACTGCGCCAGGACTCTCTCTCCGACGAGCTGGCTCGCGGCCTGCTGCAACTCGATGCGCGTGCGGTCGAGCGGCACGCAGACCCGCTGCGCGCGGCCGCCGGCGATCCGGGCGCTTCCCTCCACGCGCGCGGCGCCGCGGCTGGAGCCCTGAGTCGAGTCGATCCCTCGGCGGCGCTCTCGGCTCTCCTCACCGGGTTCGAGGGTCTCCCGGACCGCGAGCGGCGAGAGGTGGTCGGGTACCTGGCCGACTACGTCCGCGGTGCCGAAGCCCGCGACGCGCTCCAGCGGATCGCCGAGACCGACCCCGCCGCCCTCGTCCGTGAGGCGGCCGAGAAGGCCGCGCAGCGCTGAGCTGCGAACTGCAAGGTCGTCGAGGTTCGAGCCACGGAAAGCAGTGACACGGATTCCCCGCCGGCAACCGGTCGGCACCGAGGAGGCCTCCCGCTTGCGCCCGACGGCTCGGCGAGGCGCAAGAGCCAAAAAAATGGCCATCCCGACCGGCAATCCCCTTCAAATCGTCTCCCGTTCGGCTACAATCCTGACTTTTGCGCGCGGAGCTCAGCTCGCTGCGCTCCCGTGCCCGCCCCCGGATTTCTCGCTCGACTTCCAGGCCACACACCCCCAGGCCGCCCGGCGGCCACACTGACGGTACGTTCGGAGAACCAGCATGGCGGATACGATTGAGTCCTTCGTTGCCAGACTGCAGGCCGAGGGAGTCCAGGCCGGAGAGGAGCAGGCCGAGAAGCTCCGGGCCGAGGCCCGGGCTCAGGCCGAGGAACTGGTCCGCAAGGCCGAGGAGGAGGCGGCGAAGATCGTCGCCGGCGCGCAGGCGGAGGCGGAGAGGATCCTCGCCCGCTCGCGCACCGAGCTGGATCTCGCCGCCCGCGACGCGGTCTTCAAGCTGCGCGAGGCCCTCTCGCGCGTCCTCGAGGGCCTGCTGAGGGCGCAGGTCGCCGAGCAGCTCTCGAGCGAGGAGTTCCTGAAGACGCTCATCCGGGAGGTCATCTCGCGGTACGCCGCCGCCGACAGAGAAGGTAAGTCAGCCCTGCAGTTGAACTTACCGGATAACCTGCGCTCGTCTCTGGGAAGCTGGGTCGTCGCCGAGCTCCAGGGGGCGGAGGCCGGCAAGCAGGGAGGCGTCGACGTTCGCGGGACTCTCCGCCAGGCGGGTTTCGAGGTCCGCACCTCCGGCGGCACGCTGGAGGTGACCGTGGAGTCCGTCGTCGAGACCCTCAAGGAGATGGTGGGAGCCGCCCTCAAGGAGCGGCTCGAGAGCGCCCTGAAGGAGGCGGGTCGCTGAGGGCATGAGCGGACGCAACATCTTCCTGCTCACGGCCCTGCCGCCGCTCGGAGAGCTGGGGAGCGCTCCTCCCCTCGCCCTGGACGAGCTCCTCGAGCACGTCGCCGAGGCCCCCGGGCCCCGGGAGATCCTCGAGAGCCTCTACCTCGGCCGCGACCTCCTGGAGAGGGAGGCCTTCCTGGCAGGGGAGAGGGAGGAGCCCTCCGGCGTGGTCCTGTCGGCGTCGCAGGTCAAGAACGAGGCCCCGCTTCCGGACTTCCTCGTCCCTGAGCCCGAAGAGGATCGAGCCGAGCGGCGGGTGAGCGAGGACGCTCTGTGGGAGGCGTACTTCTTCCACCTCCGCGACACCGCCCGCCGCCGCTCGAGCGCCTTTCTCGAGGGGTGGGTCGGCGTCGAGGTGGCCCTGCGGAACGCTCTGGCGAGCGCGCGCGCGAAGGCCTTCGGGTTCGAGCCGTCCGACTACGTCGTCGCCGTCGAGCTCGAGGACCGCGAGGTCGACACGAGCGGGGTCGTCTCGGAATGGCGCCAGGCGCACGATCCGCTCGGGGCGCTCAAGATCCTCGATCAGTTCCGCTGGTCGTGGCTCTCCGAGCACGAGGGCTGGTTCACCTTCGGAGACGACGAGATCGCCGCCTACGGCGCGCGACTGATGCTCGTGGACCGCTGGCATCGGCTGGCTCAAGGCGCGAGCCAGCCGATCGGCGAGGAGGATCCGGGCCCCGCGCTCTGAGGAGGCTCTCGAGGCTCGGTCCTGGAAACCCGCTCGTGATGTTTCACTTCGTCAACTGAGGACCTTTCGGTGAATGGACAGATCGTAGCCGTATACGGAAGTCTGGTGACGGCCGAGTCCCAGGGCCGGATCGTGCAGAACGCCATCGCCTTCTGCGAGAGGAGCGACGGAGCCCGGCTCCTGAGCGAGGTCGTCCGCGTGCGCGGCCAGAGGGCTGACCTGCAGGTCTTCGAGGAGACCCGCGGCCTGAAGGTGGGCGATCCCGTGGACTTCCAGGAGAACATGCTGCCCGCCGTCCTCGGCCCCGGCCTCCTGGGACAGATCTACGACGGCCTGCAGAATCCGCTGCCGCGCCTCGCGGAGGATGCGGGTTTCTTCCTGAAGCCCGGCATGTACATCCATGCCCTCGAGACTGACACCAGGTGGGACTTCACCCCCACCGCCACGCCGGGCGAGAAGGTCCAGGCCGGCAGCACCCTCGGCACGGTCCCCGAGCGCATCTTCACCCACCGGATCATGGTGCCCTTCCGCTGGCAGGGCGAGTTCACCGTCGAGAGCGTGGCGGACCCCGGCGCCTACACCGTCGAGCAGGAGATCGCCGTGCTGAAGGATGCCTCCGGCGAGGCCCATCCGGTGACGATGCAGCAGGAGTGGCCGGTCAAGGTCGCGCTCAACTGCTCCCGCCGGCGTCTCATGCCCAAGGATCCGCTCGTCTCCCGCGTCCGCATCATCGACTCGATGTTCCCCGTCGTCCGCGGCGGCACGTACTGCATCCCGGGGCCCTTCGGCGCGGGCAAGACCGTGCTGCAGCAGATCACGTCGCGCCACGCGGAGATCGACATCGTGATCGTGGCCGCATGCGGCGAGCGCGCCGGCGAGGTCGTGGAGACGATCCGCGAGTTCCCGGAGCTGATCGACCCGCGGACGGGCAAGAGCCTCATGGAGCGGACGATCATCATCTGCAACACATCGGCGATGCCGGTGGCGGCCCGAGAGGCATCGGTCTACACCGCGGCGACGCTCGGGGAGTACTACCGGCAGATGGGGCTCGATGTGCTGCTCCTCGCCGACTCCACCTCCCGGTGGGCCCAGGCCATGCGCGAGCTGTCGGGCCGGCTCGAGGAGATCCCGGGAGAGGAGGCGTTTCCCGCCTACCTGGAGAGCCGCATCGCCGCCTTCTACGAGCGGGCGGGCCAGATCGAGCTCGCGGACGGCTCGGTGGGATCGATGACCATCGGCGGCACGGTGAGCCCGGCCGGAGGCAACTTCGAGGAGCCCGTCACGCAGGGGACCCTGAAGGTGGTGGGAGCCTTCCACGGGCTTTCCCGCTCGAGGAGCGACGCCCGCCGCTATCCGGCGATCGACCCGCTGGACTCCTGGAGCAAGTACACCGGCATCATCGAGCCGCGCAAGGTGGAGCGCATCAAGGATCTGCTGCGCCGCGGCAACGACGTGCACCAGATGATGACCGTCGTCGGCGAGGAGGGGACCTCCATCGAGGACTTCGTCGTCGCCCTGAAGGCCGACTTCTTCGACAACGTCTTCCTGCAGCAGGACGCCTTCGACGAGGTCGACGCCGCCACGCCCGCCGAGCGGCAGAAGTTCGTGTTCGACAAGGTTCTGAGCGTCGCCGACATGGAGTTCGACTTCGAGGACAAGGAGCAGGCTCGCAAGACGATGGTCGAGATCTCCGATCTCTTCCGCAATCTCAACTACGCCGCGACCGACAGCGAGGAGTACAAGAAGACCCTCAGCCTGATCGAAGAGTTCATCGCGACGCGAGGCCGAAAAGCATGAGAAAGTACTTCGACGAGATCATCCGCATCGCCGGCAACGTCGTCACGGTGAAGGCCCCTGGCATCGGGTACGACGAGCTGGCGGTGATCACCACCGACAGGGGAAGCTCCCTGGCGCAGGTCATCCGGCTGGAGGAGGACCGCGTCAGCCTGCAGATCTTCTCGGGCACGCAGGGAGTTTCGACGGGAGACCGCCTCCGCTTCCTCGGGCGTCCGATGCAGGTCGCGACGGGGGACGACCTCCTCGGGCGGATCTTCGACGGAGCCGGAAACCCCCGCGACGGCCGGCCGGAGGTGAAGACCGAGCTGGTCGACACCTGCTCCCCGGCGGTCAATCCCATCAAGCGCCGGCGCCCCGACACGATGGTCCCGACGGGCATCCCCATGATCGACGTCTTCAACTCGCTCGTCGAGTCGCAGAAGCTGCCGATCTTCTCGGTGGCCGGCGAGCCCTACAACGAGCTGCTTGCCCGCGTGGGGCTGCAGGCCGACGCGGATGTCATCATCCTGGGCGGGATGGGGCTGAGGCACGACGATTACCTCAAGTTCCGCGAGACCTTCGAGGAGGGCGGAGTCCTGGGCCGCACGATCATGTTCATCCACACGGCGGCCGATCCCGTCGTCGAGTGCCTCCTCGTGCCGGACCTCTGCCTGGCGGTGGGCGAGCAGTTCGCGCTCGAGGGAAAGAGGGTCCTCACCCTGCTGACCGACATGACCGCGTTCTCCGACGCGCTCAAGGAGATCGCGATCATCATGGAGCAGATCCCCTCGAACCGCGGCTACCCCGGCGACCTCTACACCCAGCTCGCGAGGCGCTACGAGAAGGCCGTCGACTTCGACGGAGCCGGCTCGATGACCCTGCTGGCCTGCGTGACGATGCCCGGAGACGACGTGACGCACCCGGTGCCCGACAACACCGGTTACATCACGGAGGGACAGTTCTACCTGCGCAACGGACGGATCGAGCCGTTCGGGTCGCTCTCGCGCCTCAAGCAGCAGGTCAACGGCGAGACCCGGGACGACCACCGGGCCATCATGAACGCCTGCATCCAGCTCTACGCGCTCTGCCGCGAGAGCCGGGAAAAGCGCGACATGGGCTTCGAGATGTCCCCCTGGGACGAGCGGCTCCTGAAGTACGGGGATCACTTCGAGGAGAAGATCATGGACCTGGCGGTCAACATCCCTCTCTTCGAGGCCCTCGACCGCTGCTGGGAGATCCTGGCGGAGTGCTTCGAGCCCGCGGAGATCGGCATCCGGCACTCGATCATCGAGGCTCACTGGCCGAAGCCGCTCGCCGAGAGCGGGGCCGAGGAGACAGCCGAAGCGGCGGCGTGATCCATGGCGCGAAAGAAGATCAAGCTGACTCGACCGGAGCTGAAGCGCCAGCGCGATCAGTTGACGCGCTTCCAGCGCTACCTGCCCATGCTCAAGCTGAAGCAGCAGCAGCTCCAGATGACCGTCCGGGAGGTGGAGCAGAAGCGCCGCCGGCTCGACGAGATGGTCAAGAACTCCTGGAAGCGCTTCAACACCTACCGCGCCGTTCTCGCCGACACATCCGGCGTCAACATCCGCGGGCTGTCGAAGTGCGACGAGGTGATCACCACCCGGGTGAACGTCGCCGGCGTGAACGTGCCCGTCTTCGAGAAGGTCACCTTTCCCAGCGTGCACTACAGCCTCTTCGGGACGCCCGCGTGGGTCGATCTCGTCCTCTCCGAGCTGAGAAACGTCCGCGCGCTCGAGGCGGAGCTGGGCGTCATCGTCGAGCAGCACCGGCTGCTGAATCACGAGCTTCGCAAGATCGTCCAGCGGGTCAACCTGTTCGAGAAGGTCAAGATCCCCGAGATCCGCGAGGCGATCCGCATCATCCGCATCAAGCTCGGCGACGAGATGACCTCGGCCGTGGGCCGCGCCAAGATCGCGAAGAGCAAGCTGGACGCTAGCGCCGCGACCAATTCCTGGCCTTCCACGGCGGACAGCCTTTCGGAGGAAGCTGCGCCGTGATCGAGAAGATGCTCAAGGTCTACTGCGTGTCCCGCCGCGCCGACAAGGATCGCCTCGTCAGCCGGATCCGCGACCTCGGCGTGATCCACCTCGAGCCGGTCGATCCGGAGCGCGCCGTCGCTTCCGAGGAGATCCTCGCCGGCATCGACCGGCGGGAGCGGGTGCGACAAATCCTCTCGCCCCTCGCTGCGGAGGGTGTCCCGCAGGCGGCTGCCGCGAGCGGAGAGGGTCTCGTCCGCGAGGTGCTCGAGATCGAGCGCCGCCGGGCGGAGGCCGGCTCCCGGCTCGCCCATCTCCACCGCAGGCTGGAGGAGATCGCCCCGTGGGGCGACGTGCGGCTCGAGCAGCTCGAGGCGATCGAGAGAGGCGGCCTCTCGCTGCGCTTCTTCCGGATGGCGGAGAGCGCCGTCGCGACGGTGCAGGCGGAGTGCGTGCAGGTCGTCAGCCCGCCCGGCCAGGGGACCGTGATCGCCGCGGTTGTCACCCGCGAGGGTGTCGAGCCCGTCTTCGTCGAGCCCGTCGAGGAGGTGCCGCTTCCGGAGACGGACCGCGCCTCGATCCTGGAGCAGGTGAAGAGCACTCAGGCGTCGATGAGGGAAGACGCGGCGCGGCTCGCGCGGCTCGCGCACGGCCTGCCGCTCCTGGAGAAGGAGCTCGATGAGCTGCGGCTGCGGGCGGAGCACGCGGTGGCGGTGGGCGGCGCCCTTGCCAGCGGAGAGCTCTTCGCCCTGCAGGGCTGGGTCCCGGCGATGCGGTCCGCCGAGCTGGAGAGAGGCCTTGCGGACTCCGAGTTTCCCGCCGCGGCGAGGACCTTCGAGCCGGAGGAGGGCGAGCTTCCTCCGACGCTCATCACCTATCCCCGCTGGGCGCGGCCGATCAAGGGGCTCTTCGACATACTCGGCACCGTGCCGGGTTACCGCGAGGCCGACGTCTCCGGCTTCTTCATGATCGCCATGCCGCTCTTCGCCGCGATCCTGATCGGCGACGGCGGATACGGCCTCGTCTTCCTGCTGGCTGGTCTCCTCCTGCGCCGCAAGGCGCGGGGCTCCGCCGCCGAGCCGAAGGTCAACCTCCTCATCATCATCGGGGCGGCGACGCTCCTCTGGGGAGTCCTCACCGGCGGACTCTTCGGGCTCGGCCCCGTCGACTTCTGCAAGGCGGGAGGCGGCTGGGAGAAGGTCGGCCTCGCGCTCAACCGGCTGACGGTGGTCGGCGTCGAGACCGAGGCGCTCGAGCGCGCCGTGGAGGCGGGCAGCGTCGAGCAGCTCGAGAAGCTGTCGAGAGATTTCATGGACGAGCTTCGCGTGTACCTGATGAAGCTGAGCTTCATCATCGCCGTGCTCCACCTCGTCTCGGCGCGGCTGCGGGAAGCCCTGGGCTTCTTCCCCGACCAGCGCGCCCTGGCCAGCGTCGGGTGGGCGGTGCTCCTCTGCGGGATGTTCGGAGTCGTCTGGTATCTCTTCTTCGCGGGTCAGGACGGCGGCGAGGCGGCGCCGCTCTCGCCGGTCGTGCTCGTGCTCATCGCCGTGGGAGGCGCCCTGGCGATCGGGTTCGGAGCGCCGAGCCGCAATCCGGTCAAGAGGTTGGGAATCGGCCTGGCGGCCTTTCTCCTGCCCGCGATGGGCACCTTCTCGGACACGATGAGCTACATCCGGCTCATGGCGGTCTCGCTCGCGAGCGTCTACATCGCCCAGGTCTTCAACATGCTGGGAGGCCAGCTCGGAGATGCGACCGTCTGGCCCCTCGCGATTCCTGTCTACGTGCTCGGTCACGCGCTCAACATCGGGCTCTGCATGATCGCGATCTTCGCGCACGGCGTGCGGCTCAACATGCTGGAGTTCTCGAACAACGCCGGGGTGCAGTGGGCCGGCTATCCCTTTCAACCATTGGCCAAGCGATAACGGAGATTCGACGGATGGAGACAGTGGACTTTCTCGGGCAGCTAGGCTTCGGACTGGTGCTCGGCATGGGCGCCGTGGGGAGCGCGCTCGGCATCGGCGCGGCGGGGCGAGCGGCCGCGGGCGCGTGGGCCAAGGAGGGAAAGCAGGGCAAGAACCTGAACTTCTCCTACATCATCCTCACCGGCATGCCCCTGTCGCAGACGATCTACGCCTTCGTCCTCATGCTGCTCGGATTGAGCGGCATCGCGTACGATGTCAAGCTTCTCAGCGCGAACTCCGGCGCGCTCCTGGGCGTCAGCCTCTCGTGCGGTCTGGCGCAGATGCTCAGCGCCTGGATGCAGGGCCTCATCGGCGCCTCGGCCGTGCGCTGCATCTCCGAAAGCCAAGGCAAGGGCCTGGCCTTCTTGATCATCGCGATGGGCATCGCGGAGACGGTCGGCCTCTTCGGCTGGGTGTTCCTGCTGCTGCTGCTGCCCACGGCGGCGTGATCCGGACCGCGGCGCTTGATCGGGCGCGCGTCGCGCATCGGAAGGGAGGCGCGCGCGCCGCGTCGAGCCGGAGATCGGGTCTGCGCTTCACAGCGCCGCGAGCACGCCCAGGAAGTGGCCCAGCGAGCAGGAAAGCCTGCCAGTGCCCTCCGCGGCGTCGCGGACGCGGGAGATGAGCACACGCCGCTTGGCACCGATGATGGCGGCGCTCTTGTCGAGGCGAGCGAAGTCATCGGGGCCGGGGCTGGACGTCAGCTTGATCTCGATGGCCCAGATGTCCCCGCGAAGCACGAGGACGAGGTCGATCTCGTATCGATCGCTCGTGCGCAGGAAGTACGGCTCGAAGGCCTCCCCTCGAGCGCTCAAGAAACCGAGCACTTGCTCGATGACGAAGCCTTCCCAGCTCGCGCCGACCCAGGGCCGGGCCAGCAGATCATCTCGCGTCGCTGTCTGGAGCACGGCGTGCAGCAGCCCGGAATCTCGCCAGTAGACCTTGGGCCTCTTCGTCAGCCGCTTGCCGAGATTTCCGGAGTAGGGCCGTAGACGGCGGATCAGGAATGCGCCCTCGAGGTAGTCGAGGTACGAGTTCACGGTCGCATACGAGACTCCGAGACTGCTCGCCACCTGCGACGCGTTCCAGATCTGGCCATGGACGGCGGCGATCATGCGGAGCAGCCGCTCGGTCACCTGCGGCTTGGCCGGAAGCCCCCACCTGGGGAGGTCTCGTTGCGTGATGAGAGCGAGGTAGTCCCGTTGCCACTGCGGGAACATCGAAGAGAGCAAGATCCCGCCGTCGGGGAATCCGCCGCGCAGCCACAGATCGTCCGGATCGACCTGCGGTACTTCGGGCACGAGAAACGGTGTGAGCTCCACGATCGAGAGGCGCCCGGCGAGGGACTCCGCGACTTCGTGCATGAGCGGAGGAGAGACGGAGCCGAGGAGCAGGAACCGGCCAGTTCGCTTTCGGTCGGCGTCGATGGCCCCGCGAAGGCGAGGGAAGATCGCGGGCCACGACTGGGCTTCGTCCAGAACGACGGGGAGCTTCGGCCCGCCCGCGGAAGCAGTAGCCGCGCAGTGGTCCCAGTCCACGTCGAGACGCACTCGGTCGGCCTCCTGCTCGAGGTCGTACGAGCGCGTGCCCAGCGAGCGCGCCAGCGTGGTCTTTCCGGATTGCCGGGGGCCGATGAGCACGACCGCCGGGTAGGAGCCGAGTCGAGAGAGGATCAGGTTGCGCACATGCCGCTCGATCATGCTTGCAAAATAGAAGACGATTTCTGTTTTGCAAGAAATCTCTGAAGATGATATTGCATGGAGTTTTATGGCCTATACGGAGCCGCGAGCGGCGACGTGTGGGAGGGTGATCCGGCCCGCGGGGACCTGATCCGGCCCGCATCGGAAAGGAGGCGCCCGCGCGGCACATCGAGCCACAGACCCGGTCAGCAGCTCACAGCTCCGGTCTGCGGCTCACAGCGCCGCGAGCGCAAGGTCCTGCGACCAGGGAGGTGAAGCCATGCAGCGATGGATGATCGTGCCGCTCTTGTTCTCGCTCGCGGCGACGACGGCCTCGGCCGGGGAGCTGGCGCTGACCGTCGAGGAGCCGGCCGGCGTGGAGCGGGCTCGGTGGCCGGTCACGTCGGGAGTTCCCCTGGCCGCGGGCGCCCTGCGGGACCACCGGGCCTCCGCGCTCTTCGATGCCGGCGGCGCCGAGGTTCCTCTCCAGACCGAACCGCTCGCCCTCTGGCCGGACGGCTCGGTCCGCTGGCTGCTCCTCGACTTCCAGATCGATCTGGCCGCCGGCGAGAAGCGGCAGCTCAAGCTGCGCTACGGCCCGGAGGTCCGGCGGGCCGCCGTGGAGAAGCCGGTCCTCGTCGAGCGGCGGCCGGATGGCAAGGTGACCATCGAGACCGGCCCCCTCCGGCTCCAGTACGATCCAGAGCGCTTCTTCCCCCAGGGGGAGGCTTGGCTCAAGGCTGGAAGCGGCGGACTCGAGGCGGACCGGCGGATCACGGTCAACTGCAGCTCGGACGGCGTGGCGCTCTGGACCGAGAAGGACGGAAGGCCGCAGCCGCACTCTCCGATCGCCAGTCCGGCCGAGATCACGATCGAGCAGTCGGGGCCGGTGCGGGTCTGCATCCGCGCGAGCGGCCGGCACGGCCCCGCCGACTCGCCGATGTTCGGCTACGTCGCGCGGATCCACGCATGGCGCGGCCAGCCCTTTATCCGCGTCTTCTACACGTTCATCAACGATCACCAGGACGATCTGATGGCGAGGATCCGGAAGCTGGAGCTCCGCTTCTGGGTCCATCCGATCGGCATCGACGGAGCTCGGGCGCCGGGCGAGACGCTCCTGGGCGGCGAGCGGGCGCGCGAGGGCCGGCTGCTCCAGGTCGACGAGAGCCGCTACCTGCTCGATGGCCAGCCGGCGGGAAAGCGCGCGCGAGGCTGGGCCGCGGCGGCGACGGAGCACGGCGGCATGGCGGTCGGACTTCGCCACTTCTGGCAGAGCTGGCCCAAGGCGATCTCGTGCATCCCCGGCTGCGTCCGCCTCGAGCTCTGCCCGGAGCTGCCGCAGGGATGTTACGACGGCAAGCCCCTGGAGGAGGAGAGCAAGCTCTACTACGCGCTCCGCGGCGGCCAGTACACGTTCAAGATCGGCGTGGCGAAGACCCACGAGCTCTGTGTGAATTACTTCTCCGGCGCGCCCGACGCGAAGCGCCTGGAGACGTTCTTCCAGGCCACCGAGGAGCCGCTCCTGGCAGCGGCCGATCCGGCCCACGTCAGCGCGACCGGAGCCCTGGGCGACTTCCCGCCCGCCGATCCCGAGAAGTACGCCGGCTACGACGAGTGGCTCGGCCGCGCCCTGGAGGACCACCTGGCTCTTCGCGACCGCAGCCGCGAGTACGGCCTCCTGAACTTCGGCGACTGGCACGGCGAGCGGAAGGTGAACTGGGGCAACCTGGAGTACGACCTCGCGCACGGCATGTTCATCCAGTACCTCCGGACCGGCGATCGGCGCTACTTCTCGCGAGGCGAGCAGGCGGCGAGGCACCACATCGACGTGGACGTCGTCCACGCCACGAATCCGCACCTGAAGAACCCCTGGGGAGCGCCGCCCCGGGTGGGCGAGATCTGGCTCCACTGCGTGGGCCACACGGGCGGCTACTACGAGAACGCCCCGCTGCCCGTCGACCGCACCTACCAGATGGGACACAGCACGAACTTCGGCCACGTCTGGGTGGGCGGCGACTTCGAGTACTACTACCTGACCGGCGATCGCCGCGCCCGCGATGTGGCCGTGGAGATCGCCGATGCGATGGTCCGGCACTGCCCCACCGCCTACGGCGACCACATCCGCGCCCTCGGCTGGCCGATCATCCTCGTGCTGAACGCGTATGATGCCACAGGGGACAAGAGATACCTCGACGCCGCGACGGCCTGCTGGGAGGTGCTCAAGAAGAACATCGACTGGGAGCGGGGCTGGGTCGTCCGCCTCGCCAAGGGGCACTGCCTGCATCCCGAGCGGACGTGCTACGGGAACGTGCCGTTCATGGAGGGGCTGACCGTGAGCGCGCTTGCCCGCTACCACCGCGTCACGCAGGACCCGGAGGTGCTGCGGGCGATGACCGCGGGCATCGACCAGATGATCCGCGAGTGCTGGGTGGAGGAGGACAAGGCCTTCCGCTACACGGCCTGTCCGCTCAGCTCACGGAGGACGTACATCGGCATGTGCCTGGC
>JAFGKN010000126.1 GCA_016928605.1 Planctomycetota bacterium
GCCGCTCGAGGATGCCATAGAGATCGTCAACCTCTCCCCGACCACCGTGACCATCGGTGGCTGGTATCTCAGCGACAACCGCACGAGCCTCTCGACGCTGGCGAAGTTCCGCATCCCGTTCGGCATGTCGCTTCCTCCCGGAGGATTCGAGGTCTTCTACGAGTACGAGTTCAACGATCCCGCCTCCCCGGCGCGCTTCTCGCTGTCCGATCAGGGAGGCGCTGTCTATCTCTCGGCGGCGAACGCGTCGGGAGAGCTCACCGGCTACATCGTCCAGGCGGAGTACGGCCCCGAGGATCCGGGCGTCTCGTTCGGACGGATCGCCACCAGCCAGAAGTACGACTTCACCGCCCTCAGCGGCAGGTCCTTCGGCGCTGATTCGCCCTCCACCGTCGAGGAGTTCCGGACCGGCCTGGGCAGGATCAACGAGGCGCCGCGCTTCGGGCCCGTCGTGATCAATGAGATCATGTACCATCCCGTGTTCGGCGAGGAGGAATTCGTCGAGCTCTTCAATCCGACCACCGTTCCGATCGCACTCTTCGACGAGACCTCCGGCCGCGGCTGGCGCATCAGCGGAGTGCTGAATCCCGACGAGTCGGACAGCTACGAGTTCGGCCCGAGCGACGTGATCCCCGCGCAGGGATTCCTGCTCCTCGTCGGCATCAACCCCGTAGTCTTCCGCTCGCTCAACTCCATTCCGGGCTCCGTCCCGATCGCCAGCGCCTTCGGCGGAGCTCTCGACAACGGCGGCGAGTGGATCCGGCTGAGCCGGCCGGGCACGCCGGCTGGAAGCGAGGTGCCCTACATCCTCGTGGACCAGGTCCGCTACAACGACCGCGAGCCGTGGGCCACAGAGCCCGATGGATCCGGCCCGTCGCTCGAGCGCATCTACGCCGACGCCTACGGCAACGATCCGGTCAACTGGGGACCCTCCGACCGCTTCGGCGGGACGCCGGGCGCGATGAACAGCGTCAGCACCGCGGGCGAGAACCGCCCGCCGCAGGCCCTGTTCCTCGCCTACCCCACCACGGGTCGAGCGCCGCTCGACGTGATCTTCGACGCGACCCGCTCCTACGATCTCGACGGGCAAATCGTGAGCTACAGCTGGAACTTCGACGATGGCGGCAGCAGCTCGGGAGCGATCGTCGCCCACACCTTCGACGAGCCGGACGTCTATCTCGTGACTCTGACCGTGGAGGATGACGACGGCGCCATCAGCAACGTGACCCAGTTCATCGCCGTCGAGACCGATCCGGGAGGAGGCCAGATACCGGGCGATGCGAACCAGGATGCGACGGTCGACATCTCCGATGCCATCCGGCTGCTCCAGTACCTCTTCCTCCCCGGCCAGAGGCTGCCCTGCTCGGGGGATGACCTCCAGTCCGGCGGAAACCAGGTCCTGCTGAATCTCAACCAGGATGCGCGCGTGGATCTCTCCGACGCGATCTTCACCCTGATGTTCCTCTTCCAGAACGGTCCGCCTCCCGCGCTGGGAACCGGCTGCGTGCCGATCGCGGGCTGCCCGGACGTCTGCGCGTACTGATCTGGCGACTTACCAAGCCCTGCGAGGAGGCCCCGTCTGGTGCCGCGGGGGCAGATGTGATCACATGGAGCGGCGAGCCGCTTCGACGCCTGGAGAATCGAGCCGGGCCGCAGTCCTTTCGCTTCCGTGGAGAATCCATGAACGGCACCCTCTTCCTTCCGGACGGCTACGAGCCCAAGCTGGACGTGGCCGAGACGGAGCGCGCGATCCGGCTCGTCAAGAGCTTCTTCCAGACGAATCTCGCCTTCGAGCTCAACCTCATCCGCGTCACCGCGCCGCTCTTCGTCGAGGCCGGCACGGGAATCAACGACGATCTCAACGGCGTGGAGCGCCCCGTCTCCTTCGAGGTGCCGGCGCTCGGCGGCGTGAGAGCCGAGATCGTCCAGTCGCTGGCCAAGTGGAAGCGGATGGCTCTCGCCGATCTCGGCCTGAAGCCCGGAGAGGGTATCTACACCGACATGAACGCGATCCGGCCCGACGAGACGCTCGACAACCTGCACTCCCTCTACGTCGATCAGTGGGACTGGGAGCGAGTCATCACCGAGGAGGAAAGATCCCTGGCCTTCCTCAAGCGCATCGTGCGCCGGATCTACTCGGTGATCTCGAGGACGGAGCGCTACGTCTGCCACCACTACCCGCAGATCGAGAGGCTGCTCCCCGAGGAGATCACGTTCGTCCACGCCGAGGAGCTGGAGGCCGAGTTTCCCTCGCTCGCTCCCCGCGAGAGAGAGGCGGAGGCTTGTCGCCGCCACGGCGCCGTCTTCATCATCGGCATCGGAGGTGGCCTGAGGAGCGGCGAGCCGCACGACGGACGAGCGCCCGACTACGACGACTGGATCACGCCTACCGGCGGCGGCCACCGGGGGCTCAACGGCGACATCGTGGTCGACTACCCTCTTCTCCGATCCACACTCGAGCTCTCTTCCATGGGCATCCGCGTCGACGCGGCTTCGCTGGCGGAGCAGCTCCGCATCCGGGGCGCCGAGGAGAGGAGGAGCCTCCTCTTCCACCGGCGGCTCCTGGCCGGAGACCTGCCGCTTTCCATGGGAGGCGGCATCGGTCAATCGCGCCTCTGCATGCTGTTCCTGCGCAAGGCGCACATCGGCGAGATCCAGGCGAGCCTCTGGAGCGACGAGGTGCGGAGAACGTGCCGCGGCAAGAACGTATTCCTCCTGTAAGGCGATGACGACCTTCGATCCGAGGGAGATGCCCGAGGAGCATGCGGCGGATGCGGAGCATGCGGCGGATGCGGAGCATGCGGCGGATGCGGAAGGTCCCTCCGAGATCCACGAAGCCCTGGCGCGCTGTCTCGCGGACGCCGTCCGCCGGCTGTGGCCAGAGGCGGGCATCATCCGGGCCGGCGAGATCTCGATTCCCTTTGGCGGCTTCGCTTGCGAGGTCGAAGGCACGCCATCGCTGACCCCCGATGACGTGCTGCGCGTCTCTCGTCTTCTGAGACGGACGGTCGGGCGATACGAGGAGGATCCGCTCTCTCCGCGGCGCTGCGAGGCCGGC
>JAFGKN010000127.1 GCA_016928605.1 Planctomycetota bacterium
GGTCCCGTCGACCGGAACCTCGTCAAGGACGGCGCCATCCACGCCGGCCACGGCACGATCTACACCGAGAAGGAGTACTCCGATTTCACCGTCCGCTTCGAGTTCAAGCTCCCCCCCGGCGGCAACAACGGCCTCGCCATCCGCTATCCGGGAAGCGACGACACGGCCTACCATGGCCTCTGCGAGCTGCAGGTGCTCGACAATCCGCACCCGAGCTACCACGACAAGCTCAACCCCCGGCAGTACCACGGCAGCGCCTACGCCATGGTCCCGTCCCGCCGCGGCTTCCTCCGCCCCGCCGGCGAGTGGAACTACCAGGTGGTCACGGTGAAGGGCTTCGCGATCCAGGTCGACCTCAACGGAACGCGGATCCTCGACACCGACCTCCACAAGGTCGATCCGAAGACGTTCATGTACCCTCTGGAGAGCTTCAAGGGACGGAACCGGACGAAGGGCCACTTCGGCTTCGCCGGCCACGGATCGGCGGTCCTCTACCGCAACATCGAGATCAAGGAGCTCCCGTAGAGCTCCGGGGAGGTCCCGGCGAGGCGTGGCTCAAGAGCCTCTGCATCCGGGAGCAGGAGTCAGCCCACAGTCCACAATCGACAGAGGAAGAAGGCCGGAGGCCGGCGGCGCCCGTGTGCCGAGTGCCTCGTCAGCCACCGGCGCACGGCGCGAAGGCGTCGCAGGAAAGCGCATCGGGAGTGGAGTCGCTTCCACAATCCGGGAACGGCGAGCGAGGAGCCCCTCCGAAGGAGAAGAGGTACTGCAGGAGCCCGATCGGGTCGGAGATCTCAAGAGCGCCATTGTCATCGACGTCCGCCGCCTTCAGACAGGGGGGTGCGGCGCCGCCCAGGAAGAGGAACATGAGCGCGGAGATCGCGTCCGTGAGGTCGGTGCCCCCATCGGCGTTCACATCTCCGCGGCGGAACGCTGTCGCCTCGTCCGGCTGCTGAAAGGCTCCCATCTCGGAGCCGTCGCGCCCGGTGCCAAGGCACGGCGATCCCTCGCGAAGGCGGAAGTCGCCCCCTCCTTCGTCCACAAACAGCGGATCCGCCGCGATGTTGCCGGCGCCCGCGAGCAGCTCTCCTGGTCCGACGTCCGAGTGGTCGAACTCGACGGATGAATGTTCGTCCATGACGACGTCTTCGACGTTGTTCCACACGATCACGCTGTGAAGGCTACCGTCGCCGCCCGTATCGCCGAACAGCTTGCGGTAGAGCTGGATTCCTCGCTCGCAGCCGACCACGGTGTCGTGGTGCGCCTCGAGTCGCACGCCGCTCTTCACCGCCACGCCCGTGCTGCAGTCGTGGATGCGGTTGAAGCTCGAGGTCACGGGGCCGAGGTTGCCCGGCATCTCGAGGGAGAAGCCCTTGTCGGCGGCGCGACGGATCTCGTTATTCCGCAGGTCGATCGACGTCAGCTGGAGATCGACTCCATCGTCACCGATGTCCTCCATCCGACAGCCCTCCAGGAGCGAGGGACGCAGGCTGGCGGGATCATCGTCGAGGTCCACCGCATCGTTGTTTCCCAGGATGTGGAGGAAGGTGCAGTCACGGATGATGGCCTCCGTCCTCGTGCCGTGAACCCCCTCGAGGACGTGCTCGAAGCGGCACTCTCGCACGGTAAGAAGCGAGTCCTCCGCCTCGATCGCGTTGGTCTCGAGGCGCCGGAAGAGACAGCCCTCGACGAGGAGCTGGCTCGAGAACACGCGCACGCAGCCGAGTCTTCCCCCGGCTCCGGCGGCACCCTCGAACCTGCCGTAGCGAAGGACGTGCGTCGTGTCGCCATCTTCGAGGCCCTGCCCCTGGAGCGTGATGCCGGCCCACCGATCCCCGCAGCTCGCCGGTACGAACCGCACAGGAAGCCCGGGAAGGCCATGGACAGACAGCTCTCCCTCCACGCGGAGCTCCGCTCCGGCGCCGGCGATGATGGTCGTCCCGGGGCCGATCTCTAGAACGGCCCCCACAGGCACGACGGTCTGCCCCTCGAGGCGGTACGGGCCCTCCACCCTGGTCCAGGACGTATGTCCCGAGAGCTGTCCGGACACAATCGCAGCCGGCGCCGGCAGCCGGTACAGGTGCACCAGGAGGGTATCCACCGGCGCTTCGGCCGCATCCTCGCTCTCGAAGGCATCGATGCGAACCTCGGTCTCCGGAGCCGTGAGGGATACGGCTGCACTCCACGATGCGCTGCGCGGGTCGTAGGTGGCGGGGCTTCCGTTGACCCAGACCGCGCGGGTGGCCCCGGCCGGCGCCCGGCCGCGCAGCTCCACCCCGTCCTCCGACACGAAAAGCTCGTCTCCACAACCCGCGGCGGCCTCCGGCGTGCCTCCCGCCGAGAGGACTCGCGGCACGGTCAGATCGATGAAGCCCACGCGATCGGCGACGAACGTGTCGAGCGCGTCCTGGTCCAGTTCCGACACGAGTCCGTCCACGAGGAAAAGCCGCTTGCGGAACTCTCGCCGCGAGAAAACGCCATCGGCGAGATCGAGGAGGTGTCGGTAGGAGATCGGAGCAAAGCGACGGTGATGCAACAACCTGCGAATCGCCGGCATCTGCGACCGCAACAGCTGTTGCGAGGACTCGCGCAGCGACTCGTCGACGTCCCAGCTCATGAGCACCCAGCGGCCGGCGTCCGGGCGCCGCGACTCAAGAGGGACGCGATAGAGATAGTAATCCTCGCCGTCGAAAGACCAGATGCCGCCGTCCGTGTTGGCGATGACCGACTGCAGTGCGAAGAACTTCGCCCATTGCTCGACGTCGATCAGCGCCTCGAGACGCGTCACGAAGATGTCATCCGGCGTTTCAGTCGCGTCGAACGCTTGGGTGAGCTCGACGAGATCCGAGTAATCACCCTCCTCTCGGTTCGTGCGCTTGTCGTAATAGGGAACGTACGCCTCCGGATCGGGGCCGTGGTACTTCAGGTTGCCCGAATCGATGTCTCCGTCGGGGTGCACGGCCCGGTAGAGGTTCCCCGAGTCGCTGCGGCCGCCGAGCTCTCGCCGCAGAAAGTCGCCATCGACGTGCTCCTTGATGACATAGCCAGTATCCAGCTGGCCGCCGAAGACGAGCTCCACCGGCCAGACCAGAGGTCGCGGCATGCCCGCTCGCCTGAAGAGGTCCGCGACGAGCACCTCGTTCTCGGGGTTGGGCGCGCTGAGGTTGAGGTGCTCGATGCCTTGAAAGCGGTAGTCGGGCCGAAACTCGACACGGTAGGACTTGCGTGGATTCTCGCGGGAATGGCTGCCGCGAAAGCGGATGCCACAGAGATGCCGGACGACGGGCGCATCGCCGCTGGTCGAGACGTGGACGAAGCTGCACGGGAGCAGGACATCGCTCGTCACCGGCCGGCTCTCGAGCTCGGCGCGGTCCGCGGAGCTCATCACCACCCAGCAGCGCGGCCCGAGCGGCTCGGCGAGCTCGGCGGGCCGAGCCTGGTAGAGGTAAAAAGGTCCGGTGAAGCCCGCGTAGGGCGCCACGGCAGGTGCTCGGGGAAGCTCGAGCTCCCCACCGCCCTCGAGCACGACGCGCAGCCGAAACGCCACCACATCGCCGGGCAGGGCCGGCGGGATCTCGCCGCGGTACTCCGCTCCCACACCCGGTTCAACGCCGCCTTCCCCGTCGAGGCGCAGGGAGACGGTTCCACTCTCCTCTCCACCGTCCACGTGCCACAGGACCTCCACCGAGCGCACCGGATGGGTCGCCGAGACAAGGCAGCGGACGTCGACAGCCTCTCCCGCGAGGGGCACGGCGGGAGCGTGGATCACATCACCGACCACGGCGTACGCCGTGTCGACCCTCGCGGCGTTCGGCTGTCCGGGCGTGCCGCCCGCCGGCCCCGCGGCCCACGCCGCGCCGCAGGCGTTGTCCAGGTCGGGGTGCCGCAGCTCGAGGGTCCTCCCGGTTCCGTCCGCCTCGGGGGGCCAAGGACTGCCCGCGAATGTCCCGTCGTCGACGCCATCCTCCGGGTCGAGATCGTTGAACGGTTTGCCGTCGCTGTAAGAAACCTCGTCGACGGGGTTGCCGAGCGCGTCGCGCAGGATGATCGTCTCGCTGTCGCGCGCCAGCGCGCCATTCCAGTCGCCAACGACGAGACCGGCGTCGACTGTCGGGTGAAGCGCGAGGAACGAGCCGCGTGACGCGGCGACCACGAGGTACCCACCCGCCGGCAGGAGTGTCCCCAGCGGCAGATCGAACTCGACCCCGCCATCGATCTCCCATCCGTCGAGTCCGACGTCCGAGCCACCCGGGTTGTGAAGCTCGATCCACTGGTGGGCGTCCGAGCAGCTCCGCTCGCAACCCGATCCCGGCGGGACGAACGCCGGATGGTAGTGGATCTCGTGGATGACGATCCGTGCCGCAGCCGCAGGTGGAAGGTTGGCTTCGCCGGGAGTGGGCGACGTCAGGACTCGCACCGGGCGTTCACCGTCCGGCACCCGGCCGTAGGATCCGCCATCGGGCGCCAGCCCCAGCGGACCTCGCGCCAGGCTGGAGGCGATCCGGAGCGCCGCGCCCTCGCCGGAACAGACGAGCACCCAGGTTTCGGTGCTGGCACGAAGCTCGATGCCGCCGAGGGTAGTCTCCCCGACGAGCACCCATCCGCCCGCCGGCACGGGACCCGGTGAAAACTCCGCGGAGCGCGGCCCATCGGAGGTGACGAGCACGAGACGGGGGGGATCGATGTCCGCCGGTCCGCGGTTGTAGAGCTCGAGGAAGCCCGGCCCCATGGCGTCTCGCGGTCTCACCTCGTTGAGGACGAGCCCTTCGAGCGAGTCTCCGCCTGCCTCGTCCTCGCCCGCGCCGCGCGAGTTGGGGCGGCCCGGCGTGCCGTCCAGAAAGAGGCTCGCGGCCCAGTTGGCGGCGAGGTCGGGAGGCGCCCTGGCCTCGAGAAGCTCGAGGCTGGGACCACCGCCGTCGGCCTCCGACGCCCACGGATCGTCCGTCCCGTAATGGAGCCGGCTGACGACGGAACCTCGCGCGTTCACGAGCGCGATGATCTCGCCGTCGTTATCGAGGCTGCCCGACCAGTCGCCCAGCACGCCATCGATACCGTGCCGCGCTTGCAGATGGGCTGCGTCCGCGGCGATGACGAGAAAACCCCCGGGTGGAAGAACCGTTCCGGGCGGCACGGTAAACGATACCCCCTCCACGAGCTGCCACCCGCCGACGTCGACCGGCGTCCCGCCCCGGTTGTGGAGCTCCAGGAACTCGTCGTCCTTCCCGCCGACCGGGTGGTAGTGGATCTCGTGGATGCCCACGTCCCACTCGCTCGCACCGGCGGGGCGGCACAGGGCCAAGGCGCACAGCCCGACCACGAGGAGAAGGCGCGCTCCGGACCGGATCGACTCCACGACCCGCCTGGGGCCGCGCGGCCGCTCCCCGGCGGCGCTCCGGGCATGCTCCGTGTGTCGATCTCGGCCTGGCCCGGGCTCATGGGCGACGAAGAGCCTGCTGAGACCGGCTTCTAAGACGTGTTCAGCCATCGTGCCTCCCACCGTCGCCTTCGGACCTCGCCTCGGCGCAGTCGAGCGCGTCGGGCGTGGGGTCGACTCCCGGCGCTTCACAGGGAAAGGGCAGCGGTCTGCCATCGAGGAACAGGTGGCCGAGGAGGGTCACCGCGTCGCTGATATCCACCTCGCCGCTGTCGTCGGCGTCCGCCGCGTCCAGGCACCCGACCACCGCGGTGCCGGTGAAGAGGAAACGGAGGATCGTCACAGCGTCCGAGATGTCGCGCTCCCCGTCGCCGTTGACTTCGCCACGGACGAAGAGCTCATCGCGATCGCCCACCATGATGTAGGCCTCTCGCGTCCGGCGGCCGAGCGAGACTTGCCCTCTCACCTCGAGAGTCACCGTGTACACGCCCGGCGTCGCGTACACATGACTCAGCGAAGGCAGGTCGGAGGTGGCGCCGTCTCCCAGCTCCCAACGCCAGGTCAGGACCGGCCCGGCGCTCGCGTCGGCAAACTCGACCTCGATCGGTGCCACACCGTACCGCGGCGTGCCGATGAAGTCGGCGTCGAGGTCATCCTCGGCGAGGACAGTGCCCACGGCCACCGCATCGGCCTGCGGCCCCAGAGCCCGCAGCGCGACCTGGTACGTGCCGGCAGAGCTGTAGTAGTGGGTCGGATTGGCCGCGGAGCTCCCGCTGCCGTCGCCAAAGTCCCAGAGAAAGTCGTCGCTTCCAGTCGAATGGTTGAGGAACTCGACACGGAACGGCGCCTGCCCGGCATCGGGGATCGCCTCGAAACCAGCGAAGAGAGGGGGACGGACGACGACGAACGCCGGCTGCTCCTGGACCGAGACTCCGCCATCCCCGATGGCCTCGAGGACGACACGGTAACGCCCTGGGTCCCTGTATACGTGTACCGGGTCCGCCTCGTCTGATGTCTCTCCATCGCCGAAGCTCCAGAGAAAGCGTTCTGCGCCGGAGGAGAGGTTGTTGAATCCGATGGTGGCGGGAGCGGTGGCCTCGCGGCTCGACGCCGTGAACGCCGCCACGACCGGTGGCACGGGGCCCGTAGACATGGTGCAGCTTCTGTTTTCCCGCTCCATGCCCTCGACGCGGAGCGCGACGGTGAACACGTTGGTCTCGAGCGTCGTGTTGAGAGGGGCGATGACCGAGGTCGCCGTCACGGGGAGGGTCTCGAGCAACTGATCGTCACGGGACACCGTGATCGTCCCATCCCACTCGGCGGGGGGCCACCCGAGGATCGCGTTGCCACCCTCGCGCCGGCAGGTCAGCCGTCCCAACCGGGCAACGGAGTGAGCGTCGATCGCCGCAGCGAGATAGGCGTACCGGCCACGCACGTATGCCTCGAGCATGCTGACCTCTTCCCGGTACGGCCGGCGGACGCCGTAGGGGGGATTGAGGTCCCAGTCTCGCTCCACCTCGCTCTCCAATACCGCGGCCATCTCTTCGATGAGAGGCAGGAGACGGTCAGGATGGTACAGCCGGAAGAGGAGGTCGGCCACCCTCTCGTAATAGGGCCCGCGGAAGCCATCGCCGCGGACGAGGAAGGCATCGATGAGCCCGTTCCACAGGTCGCCGGCGCACAGGGGGCGTACCGACGTTCCGAAGAGGAGATCCGGATCTCCGAACAGGTCGATCCGGATCGTGTCGTTGTAGAGGCCGTCCCCCCCCGCGTGGAGGATGCCAGGGTCGTCAGCGGAGACGGGCCGGCACTCGAAGTCGCGGCCGTGCGTGAGGTCCTTGTCCCACGGGAAGAACATCCACGAGCCCGCCGGCGCGTCTTGCTCGGCGAAGAGGAAGTAGTTGTTGTTGAGGCTGTCGCCGTCGTGGATGAGCTGCTCGACGGCGAGGTAGCTCGTGAAGGTCTCCACATCCACGTGCGTGCGCAGGTAGCGCGTGAGAGCATCTCCCTCCAGGCCGTTGATGCTCTCCAGGAAGCATCCAAGGACCTCGAAGGCTGCGGTGGGATTGCGATCCTCGTCGACCTTGAGCTCGTAAAGCTCGTCCCTCCGGTACCGGGCGTTGCTGTACGCCTTCCACAGCCACCCGTCGTCGTCGAGGTTGTTCCGGGAGAGCCACTCCGGCTGGGATATATCCTCGACGTGGAGATAGAGTCCGCGGTGGACACCGTTGACATAGAGGCGTACATGCCAGAGCTCGGGCGCCGGTACCCCGGCCTCATCGAACGCTCGATAGGAGAGCCATTCTCTCAAGAATGTCTTGTCCGCGTAGGAGCCATCCACGTTGAAGATGCCCACCGGCTCGCGGTCCGCGAAGGGAGGCGCAAAGCAGCCGCCATCGGCCAGACGGATCCGCCATTTCTTCTTGTCGGCCTGGATGGAGATCTGGCCGTGGTGCCGCACGTCGACGTCGTGCACGACGCCGTCGTGCACGAAGACGGCAGGGCGGTACAGCAGCGGATCGCCCTTCAGATGGGGCGGACTGCCCTCCAGCTGGGCCGGATCGATGAGCAGATGGTAGACCGGAGAGCGGTCCGACACGGCACCGGTGCTAGCGCGCAGGGGAAAGGCCGGCGGGTCCTCGTCGGGCTCGACGTAGAGGCCGAGCGACCCTCCGGGCTCTCCCTCGCGGGGGAAACGGGCGACCTCGCCCCGCGAGTCGCGGGCCGTGACACGGTATCGCACGAGGCTGCCGGGGGGAAACGAGCCCAGCCGTGCGCCCCAGACCCCGTCACCGGCGAGGCCATCCTCGTGAGATCCGTCATCCCGCAGGGCCGCCGTCTGCTCGCCCGCCCCCTCATCCCAGTGAACAGCGCCCTCCTCCACTCCGTCCTCATCCCAGAGCTCGGCGATGACGAAGACGACGTCGCTGGTGCGGACAACCTGGGGCCGGTGTGCGACGGGGTAGATGCGCGGAGGCGGATTCGATGCCAGCGCGCGGTTGGCATGCCCTGGCGTCGCAGAGCGGTCCGCGATCTCGAGCCGGATCGGCTCTGCGGTACCGCTGGAGAAGAGGCGCGCCACCAGCACCTGGCCCGGCTCGGGCAGGAACGCCCGCAGCCGCAGCGTGCAGCGATCTCCCGGCTCGAGAGCGAGGCCGTGCTGGCTCACTCCGTCGGCGGGCACACCGCCGGCGTCACTGGCACTCAGCTCGAGACTCGAGGCACCGCTGTAAGCCCGGAGCCTGGACACACGCGAGCCTCCGTGATTGCCCTCGGCCCTCCACGGCGCGAGCCGGCCTGACTCGAAGTCCCCGTTCGCGACGCAGTTCTCCTCCGGACGTCCCTCCGCAACAAGCCGTAGGTCATCCACGTACGCCACGCCCGGCCCCAGGAGATACAGATACAAGCGCGACGAGCCGGCAATGCCGGTCGCCTCCACGGAGAGCCACTCGCCGGCGGGCTTCCCGGGTACCCAGTTGGCAGGGTCGGCGCTGTCGTGGAAGGGGCTGACTCTTTCCAGCGATGCCCCGAACCCGTCGGCCGCCACCGGCCAGGGCCGCGCGTCGTCATAGGCGAGGTCTTCGATCTCGGCGGGCGGGCTACCGGCGTCCACGAGTTGGATGCGCTCGCCGCTGTTGGCGAGGACCTTGTCCGGGCTCCAGTTGCCGACCGTATTCGTGATACCGTACTGCCTTCGGATGAGCTGCTCGTCCGCGCAGACGACGAGATACTCTCCGGGGCCGATAATCACCGGCGGAAACGTGAACGTGATGCCGCGAGTGAACCGGAACCCGCCGAGGTCGTGCGACTCCGTGGCGCTTCGGTTGAAGATCTCCAGGAACTCGCGGCCGGCGTCATTACCGTCGGGATTGTACATGATCTCGGTGATCACGATGTCGCCGACGGCGTCGCCGCGCGCCCCGCGGACACA
>JAFGKN010000128.1 GCA_016928605.1 Planctomycetota bacterium
CAGCACCTCCTCCGCGAAGTTCCGGCCGCTGAAGAAGATCGCCATCATGTTCTCGAAGAAGATCAGCCCCGAGGTCCTCTCCGGAAAGAGATCCTCCTTGGCCGAGTAGAACTTCGCGAGGTCTCGATAGAGGCTGATGGCCGCGATGCGCCGGGGAACTTCCAGGAAGGGAAGAGCTCCATCCCGCGGGGATGCAGGCGCCGAAAAGCTCGCCGGATCTCCGGCCCGCGGCGGCTGTGCATCGCTCGAGACCTCCAGCCGGAGGCCGCTCTTGTCGAGGTAGAGGCCCGCGCCGATCCAGCTCGAATGGCGGATGTCGTGAGTCGCGCCCGCGAGGAGAAGGCCGGCAAGGGGATCCATCGACCGGTCGAGGGCGCTCTGCACCGGTAGCTGCTGCTTGAGCACGTCGAGATTCACGAAGAGCCTCGCGACCGCGCCGTCGCCGACAGCCTCCATGGCTCGCGCGAAATGCTCGCTCCTGTCGAGGCTGCTGGTGCTGTTGCTGGCGGCGTCTGCCCGCCGATCGATGAAGGCCCTGATGTCGTCCATCCGGCCGGCCACGACGAGCCTGGAGCCGAGCCGGCAGTGAGCTTCCTCGGGATTCAGCGACCAGATGGCCACTCCCCGGTGCTCCTGCGGCTCGATGCTCCCCGCTCCTCCCTGACGGTTCGGATCGCTCTGGGCGAGCTGGACGCTCAGCGTGTCCAGACGCTCGAGGAGGTCGGCATCGCGAGTGTCGACGACGAGGAGCCGCGAGTCGCCCGGACCCAGCGCCAGGGTGATGGTGCCTCCCAGCAGCTTGCGCACGCCCGTCTTCCAGTCGATGCCGAGCGAGCCCTCGAGGAACTGAACGAATCCCCGGAGCTTGACGAAATCCGGCCGCCGGCTGACCTCCGGATAGAGAGGAAGCCCGGTGATCAGCCCGATCGTCTCGTCGGCGAGCAGTCTTTCCAGGATGGGTGCCGCCTGGATCTCGAGCGCGATCACCGTGTCCGCGGGGAGCAGGCTCTCGACTGGCGGATGATCCTCGCCCGCGGGGATCGCCGCCGTCGAGAGAGCGCCGAGGCTCAGCAGCCAGAGGGATGTCGAGATGGGCTTCATGGCATGTCTCCGCGCATGGGGGTTCGCGTCTCGGATCCGCCGGAGAGGCTTCCAGCGGCGCTCTCCACTATCCACTGTCGAGTCGCGAGCGAGGAGCGGCGATGTGTCGATTCTTGTCGCCGCCTGTCGGCGTCAGCATCCTCCGGTGCGGGCGGTACAGCAGGCGCGGACGGTCGGAGGACCGGGCCAGGCGGGCCGGAAGATCCCGATCCCCTCGATTCCGGCCGCCTTCAGCGCTTCCACGGCGCGCGGAAGCGGTACCGTCCGGAGAGGACCCGGAAGACCGCCTCGCCGTCTGCGTCACCGGCGCTGCCCGCGCGGGCGACTCCCTCCGCTCGTGCCGCTGGGACGTCCGACTCGGTGACTCGCGCGGGATCCGCGGCGGGGACGTGCACGGTCGCTGCGCACCCCGGCGGGATCGCGACCTCCATCTCGAGCGCGTCTTCTTCGAGGCGCCAGCGGCTCTCGATGCGCCCGCGGATGGAGTCGTAGTGTCCCCCCGCGGCGCGCAGATCGCCCACGATGCGGGGGCGGATGACGATCTCGCGGAAGGCCGTGGCGCGCGGATCGCGCTGGATGCCCACCAGATCGCTGCGGAACCACTCCTGGATGTGGCCGAGCATGCAGTGGTTGTGCGAGACGACCCGGCGGCCGTCCCACGCCTCGGTCAGGCTCGTCGCTCCTTGCTCGAGCTGGTAGCCGTAGCCGGGGAGCGTCGTCCGGTGGGTCAGATCGAAGATGATGTCGCTGCGGCCCGCGCCGGCCAGAGCCCGCAGCAGGTATCGAAAGCCGACGTCGCCGGCGGTGATGTAGTCGCGCTCGCGGATCTCCGCGATGAGGTTCTCGACGACCGCCGGCCTGCGGTCGCCGGCGACCATCCCCAGCGCCAGCGGCATGGCGAGCGAGGTCTGGCTGCCCGTCGCGTAGCGGTTCGCCCGCGGATCGAAGAGCTTCGCGTGGAAGGCGGCCTTCACGTCATCGGCGCGCTTCTCGTAGGTCTCCGCATCGCTCGTTTTGCCCAGGAGGCGCGCGGTCTTCGCGAGCACCCGGATGTCCTCCCAGTAGATCGCGGTCGCGGTCAGCTCGCGCGGAGTGAGCTGGGACGCCCCCACGCCGCCGCCCTTGACGAAGTCGGCCCAGTCGCCCAGACCGTGCGAGACGATGTGGCCGGAGGCCGTCGAAGCGAGGTACTCGACGTAGCGCTTCATCGTCTCGTAGCTCTCCTCGAGGACGCTCCGGTCGCCGTACCACTCGTGGAGCATCCAGGGGAGGAGCACGCAGGCGCTGCCCCACTCGGGGGAGTCGCGGAAGCCGCCCGAGAAGACGGTGTACTCGGGCGCGATGTCGGGAACGAGCCCGCTCGGGAGCTGCGACTCGGTCGTGTCGCGCGCGATCTTGGCGTAGAGCGCCGCGACATCGTAGCTGCCGATGATCGACGGGCCCATCAGGTGCGCGACCTCGAGCCAGCCCAGCTTCTCGCGGTGGGGGCAGTCGGTCAGAACGCTCTGCAGGTTGCTGCCCACGGCCCAGTCGACGAGCGAGTCGATGCGCTCGTAGAGGCGGCTCGAGCAGGCGAACGAGCCCACGCGGCGCGCCGAGCTGCGCAGGAACTCGCCCCGGATGGCGAGGAGGACCGGCGTCCCATCGCGCCGCGCCCGCGGACCATCCGGCGCGCCGGCATCGTTCGGCCGCTCCGGCTCGTCCGGCGGCGCCGCCCCCTCGACCTGCAGGTAGCGGAATCCGTAGTAGGTGAAGCGGGGATGCCAGGTCTCGA
>JAFGKN010000129.1 GCA_016928605.1 Planctomycetota bacterium
CCGCGCCCTTGCGGGCCGGCTCGAGGCTCTCCTCCGCGGCCCACTGCGGATCCGGTATCTCGCCGTAGCCCTTGCGGGCCAGGATCTTCTGCACGCGGAGGAAGATGCGCTCCAGCGACTGCTCGATGCTCGAGTTCGCGTTGTCGATCACGAGCCAGGTCTCCGGATCCTGGCGCGCGAGGTTCAGGAATCCCTTTCGCATCTCCTCGCGGAAACCGATCCCCATCAGGCCCTTGCGGCCGAAGTCGGCGCTCGGCCGCCGGTCCTTGATCTTCTGGACCTTCTTCCGTATTCGCGACGTCAGCGGATCGACGTCGCAGTAGACGACCAGATCGGGCCAGAGTCCCCGAGCCGCGACCTGGAGCACGGCGTCGACCTCCTCCCTGGGGAGCCCCCGCGCGTGGTGAGAGTGGGTCACCGCGCTGTAGAGGTAGCGGTCGCTGAAGACGACGTTCCCATCCTTGAGCCTGGGGCGGATGAACTCGTCGATCATCTGCGTGTCGCGGGCCACGTAGAGCAGGAACTCGGTCACGTCGGACATGCGCAGGAACCGCGGATCCCGCGTGAGCGTCCGGATGGCTTTCGAGATCTCCGAGCGGAACACGCCCTTGTCTCGCGCGTGGAAGACGTTGACGCCGCGTTCCCTGAGGTAGTCCGCGAGCCGGTTCGAGAGCGTGGTCTTCCCGCTCCCGTCGATTCCCTCGAAATCGATGAAGACCGGCTCCCGTCGCGGGGAGGAGTCACTCATTGTATCCGCCATCAGTAGTCGATCGGACTGGGCACGATGCGCGTCTCGTCCGGATCGTCCGCCGCCTTTCCGCCTGTCGCCGGGCGCTCACCGTCGTCTGCGGCCTGGGGCTCGCGGAGGAACCGGATGCTGGTCGTGAACTTGGAGAGGCGCTTGGAGCAGTGGTTCTTGAGCGCCCCCTGCAGCCAGAGGGGATACTGGCAAGACGGGCACTTGATTTCAAGGATGACTTTGGGGTATCGGCGGAGGGGGGCGGGAAGGGTGTCGGGCGTCAAAGCCTCCAGCTGCGAGTAGAGGCCGTCCACCGGAGCATAGACCGCGACATCATCGTCGAAGGTGATCCGCAGCTCCTGCTCCGACTGCTGGAACACCGATCTGCGGTACGTGACGATCGACGTCGGCTGCACCCTGAAGCGCGAGAGGTGGTCCCGCAGCTCCTGGTAGGCGGCGTGCAGGTAAGCGGCGTCGGCCGCGGAGCTCCCCCCCGAGACGGCCTCCCAGAGATCGTCGCCGGCCAGCAGGCGGTTGAGATCCCCCTTCAGGATGCGGATCCTCCGCTTGACGACCGTCCCCTCGATCCGCCTCTTCAGCTCGACGTAGCAGTACGGAAGCGACAGGAAGCCGCCGTCGCGATGGCTGTAGCTGTACTCCTTGACGCGGATCTTGAAGTTGTCGTCGTAGCTCCGGACCGCCTGCTCGTAGAAAGCTTGATCATCGGTGTCGAAGTACACCGTCGTGATGCAGGTGTGAGGGTACCCCTCGTAGAACTCGAAGATGGGGAGGTTCCTCGAGATCTCTTCGCGCAGGAAAGCAGCGGCGGCCACCCCCACCTCGAACTTCTGCTCGTGGCGACGGATATAGCTCGGGCTCTCCACCTCCCCCTGGCTGCTACCCTCCGGCTTCCCGGGTCTCTTCTCTCGCAGCTCCATCTCTTGCCAGATCTCTTACGGCACGCCGGGCGCCCGAGGATGCCGCCAACCAGGAATCCTCCGGCGCGGAAGCGGCGCAAGCGGCCATTGTAGTGAGGCTCGACACGCTGTCAAGCTTCGCGAAACGCCTCTGTCGAACTCGGAAGGCTCCGGACTTCAAGCCCGTTCGCATCCGCCCGAGCCCATCCTCGCTCAGAACTGGGCGAGGAGCTCGACGAGCAGCTCGTCGTTGTCCACGGTGCGGGGGCTTCCGGTCGACTCATCGTGGAACGAGTACTCCACCTTGAAGAAGAGGTCGCCCGTCACCTCGAGGATCGCTCCCAGGACCAGCTCGCGGCGGTCCCAGGTCTCGGGCAGCCGCGGATCGTCGGCGAGATCGACGTCCAGCACTCCGTAGCGCACCAGCGGCTCCAGGCTGCGGAAGTAGCGGTCCTGGACGAGCCGGCCGAACGAGAACCGGTACGAGCCCTGGACGAACCAGCCGTCGCGCTCCAGCTCGCCGTCGACGCCCTTGATGTACTGGGCGAGCACCCGGAGCCCGTCCGCATTCCGCACCTCGAACAGGTCGCCCACGAGGCTCGCGGCGGGCAGGAAGTACTCCACTCCCGCCCCGTACCGGTAACTCTTGTGGCTGCTGGAGTCGCCGTAGCCGGCCTCCACGGTCGGAAGCCCCTCCGGTGTGATGCCGCGGAGGGTGACCTCCTGCTGCAGGTACTCGATCGACTGGTCGCGCAGCTCGTCGTTGTAGTAGAAGCCGAGCAGGGAGAGCTCTCCCAGCTCCGCGAAGCTCCGGCTGTACTCGAGCCCGATGCCGAGCTCGCGGAGGCTCAGGTCGTTCTCCAGCTCGCGGTTGTCCTGGATCAAGTCGTTGAAGCGCGACCCCTCTCGGGACACCTCGTTGGAGTCGAGGGCATATCCCTGTCCGACGGACAGGTAGAGCCTGAGGGCGCCCCAGTTGTTCACGAAGTCGAACGCGCCGTGCCCGCTGGCTGCTGGCCCGCCATCATCGCTTTCGAGGCCCTCCTCCGCGACGCGGCTCGCTCCCCCGCCGCGCTGTCCCGCCACCAGAGGCTTTCCGTCCTTGTCGCCGAAGGTCAGGGCCCAGGTGAAGGCGATCGACTCGTCGCGCCAGAAGGCATTGCCGATCAGCGGGTACCCCTTGGTCCTCCGGCTCGGCCGGATGAAGCGATCGTCGAGCCCGAGCTGAAGCCGAGACGCGAACCACCACCAGTCCTCCGGCTCCAGGTCGTAACGGATGTACACCTCCTTGAGAAGCGTGTCCCCCTCGGTGGGCTCGAAATCCAGCTGAGCTACCACGTTGATCCAGCGGTTGAGCTCCAGCTCGGGCTCCAGGCGGAGCCTCTGGATCTCGATGTGCGGATCCGGCTCCTCGGTGCCGCCGTCCGCGCCCAGCGGCGCGAAGAGGTCGTCCTCCGCATCGATGAGGAGGATCTCCAGCTGACCGCCGAACCGCAGCTCCGCGCCCCCGAACGTGAGGGTGCCCTTGGAGTAGCTGTCCTCGACGATCGTCTCGATCTCCTTCTCATCCGGGACGCTCTTGAGCTTCTTCTCCATCTTCGCGACCTTGGCTTCGAGCTCATCGATCCGCTCCGCGGGAGACTTGATCTGCCCGAAGGCGGGCGCCCCGCAGAGAAACAAGGCGGCGGCGAGCGAGAAGAGACTGGCCGCTCTCAGGAGGCGAAATGCCGGGCAATGCGTCGGGTCCATGGGTCCTCGCGTTCCGGAGAGGGCCGCTCCGCGGCGGCCGCCTCCCAGCTCCTTGCAGGTTCCCGGTGAGTTCGGTTCGGTCCGCTAAAACTCCAATCGGTCGCGGCTCTCGGTTTTGTGCATCGATTCTCCCCGCCGGAGCGGCGCCTCCCGCGGCGTGCGCTCGATTGATTGCCTTGCCGTCAGCGCCGGACGGCACAGGGGTAGCTCTCACAGCCCAGAGCGTCCGCTGTCGGGTCCGCTCCCGGCTGAGGAAAGGGCGACAGGGGCAAAGGCCCGGCCAGAAACAGGTAGCTCAGGAGATACACGGCATCCGAGATCTCGATCGAGCCATCATCGTCAGCGTCCGCGGCGTCCTCGCAGGGAAGGTCGCCGCCTCCCAAGTAGAGGTGCGACAGGACGAAGATCGGATCGTCCAGGCTGATGCGGTCGTGGCAGTCGACGTTCGCGTCACCGCGGACGAAAAGGACGGCCTGGGGCACGTTGGCCGCTCCCGGCGTTCCCTCGTCGAGGTACTCGATGGCGTCGGCGCCGTCCGGCATCCGCGCGGCCGACAGCGAGTTGCACTCGGTCGAGGTGCCGGGGAAGTCGAAGACCATGCGCGCAAGCAGACAGCTCCCTTCCTCCGGAGGAGAGGTCAGCAGGATCTCCCCCTCATCGCGGCACCTCCTCCGGGTGGCACCCCCGATCTGCTCGTCGAACTGCGCCCAGGGTAGATCCACGACCACGTGAGCCGGAGCGGCGGCTTCCTCCAGCCTCGGCCCCCCGTCGGTCACGACGAGGAGGAATCCCCCGGCGGGCACCGTGGATCCTTCTTCTGGCAAGGGGGCCATGCGCGGGCGGCTGGGGTCGCAGGACAGGAAGTGACCGGCGAGAGGGATCGGCGTGCTCGTCGGGTTGTAGATCTCCAGCCAGGGGCGCCTGGCATCCCCGCCGCCGGGCAGCAGGGAGTAGCGGTTGATCTCGTTGATCCGGACAACTGACTCCGGCGCGAAGCTCGTGCCGAAGCTGAAGCAGTAGCCGCCCTCGCAGGGCTCGAGCAGCCCGCCGCAGGCGTCCTCGACCCGCAGCGAGTAGCGGACGACGGCTTCGTCGGGGACGGTCAGGAGCGTATAGCGGAACCGGACAGCGACCTCGTAGCAGGGCTTCTGCGGCTCGGTGCGCCCGGCGCAGCTCCACCGCACGAACTCGGGCAGCGCATCCTCGTAGGTCGCGGGCAGCTCCTGCACCGACCGGGTGACGAGGGGGTCGGAGGAGAGCAGGTCGACACTGCCTCCCCCCTCGAAGTCGAGCCGGGCGGTTCGCAGCGCGCCCGCGATCGCGTCTCTGCCGTCACCCGCCTGGATCAGCAGGCGGTCCAGCATCACCGTCACCTGGATCAGGATGGTCGATCCAGGGGCCACGCAGACGTTCGGCACGCCGGCCGACGAGACGTGGCCGACGCCGTGCAGGATGGGCGGCAGGGCGTTGGGAACGCCCGGGGTGGGCGCTGTGAGGCGCTGCGCGCCGGCGTCTCCGTCGCGCAGCCATCCGTACGCGAAGTCGACGTCCGTGGGCTGGCAGGGGAACGACCAGGTGATCCTGTCGACGACGCAGTTGCCGAGCTCCTCGGGGCCGATCAGGTAGAGCGTCTCGGCGCAGGCATCGAGCGCGAGGCCGTCGACGTAGAGCGTGCCCGGAGGCAGCTCGACGGTGGGCGCCGCGAAGACGAGCAGCAGGAATCCGCCGCGCTCGAGGATGGTCCCGTCCGGGAATCTCCAGCGCCGAGGGAAGCGGATCGGGCTCGCCTCCGACTCGGCCTGCTTCTCGTCCGTCAGGTAACAGCCGCTCAGATCGAGGTCCTCGGGCGCATCGGCAGGCAGGTAGAGCTCGGCGTAGTCGCTCCGGTATCCAGCGGGCATGCCGGGGATCGGCGTCACGCCGACGTTGGGGAGGATCTCGTTGATCCGTACACCCATCGCGGGGCGCTCGTAGCCCGAGAGGTAGCGGAAGGAGACGCCTGGATCCGCCGGCTGGCCGGGCACCGGCGGCAGAGGCGACTCCTCCCCGTACTCGCTCTCCAGGCCGAGGACCTCGTCGCGCGCGAAGAGCGAGAAGACCACCAGCGACCCTGGCGGCTGCCCGGGGATGCGAGCCTCGACGTCGTAGAGCAGCGCTCCCCGCGCGGCCTGGGACTGCTCGGCCGCCGGGGCGAGCTCCACCCCCTGCCCGGGCTCGAGCACGATCGGCGGGGCCGCCGCGCCGTCCACCCTGTAGCGGACCTCGACGAAGAACGCGTCGAGGGTGTCGCTGTCGACGGAGAGCCTCGCCCTCACGAGCGCCTCCTCCCCTGCCGCCGGCGATCGGGGGAACACCGTGACCACCGGAGAGAAGATCGGCGTGACGTCCAGCAGGCAGTCGAGCGTGTTGGGCAGCTCCGGCGTCGGGCACTCGGTGACGGTCCCCGGCTGCAGGATGTGCGCCGGATACCGCTCCTCGTCGGTCGTCGCGTCCGGCGCGTCGATCTCCGGGAAGCGGCCCGCCGAGAGGTCTGCCAGGAAGTTCGGGTCGTTGAGATCGAGGCCCATCCCTGCGGCGTACTCGGTGAAGTCGAGCACCACCTGCTCGAGGATGTTGCCCGAATTCGAGACGAGGAGAAACTCGTCGGGCCCGCTCGCGCGGCTGGGGTTGAGCGCGAACCGCGTCGAGAAGTAGGCGCGGCTCATGTCCGGCACGAGGTTGCCGTCGCCACCTGCGACGAGCTTGCGGTAGATCCTCCGCACGTCGCCGCCGTCCTGGTCCGCGAGGATCAGGCGGTACTCGCCAGGGCCGATGATCGTCGTGTAGGGATCTGGCTTTCCGTCGATCTGCGTGTCGTCGCCGAACGTCCAGGTGAAGAGGTTGACGTCGCCGGCGTCGAAGTCCCTCCGCCCGGTGAGGGCGAAGCCGGTGAGATCGACCGGCTCGCCGCCGTAGTTGAAGATCTCGAGCCAGTCCGGGGTCCGCACCGTTTCCGGGTCGGTGCAGGTCTCGCAGATGAAGAAGAGCGTCGTCTGGTTGCGGGGCTGGTACTCGCTCACGACGACAGGGATCCGCTCCTCGCAGTAGGTGTAGCAGTAGGTCCAGGGCAGCCTCTTCATGCTGTCGGCCACGATGACTCGTACCTGGACCTTCGTGCCGCACTCGAGCGGCGGGAGCACGGCCTCGTAGGCGATCCGCCGGATCTTGATCTCGGTCAGGATCTCCCCGCGGGCGTCGCGCCGGCAGCCGTCATCGGGGTCGGGCACGAGGATCCCACCCTCGCCGGGCACGGACGCGCACTCCTGGTCCACGGTGTCCTCCGACTGCTCGGTGATCGCCACATCGAGCGCGGCGAACTCTTCGTCGGCGGCGACGGTGTCGCAATCACCATCGAGGAGCAGGATCCCCACGAACACGGCAGGCGGAGACACTGGATCCGGCATCTCGGTGGCATCCTGCTCGATCGAGAAGGTCACCGGAACCTCGCCGCTCTCTAGCGGCTGGCGGCTCTGCGGGATCTGCTTCCATTTCACCGGCTCGAGACCCGCTGGGTTGTTCGCGGATCCCGGAGTGGGGGCGTAGATCTGCCCGTAGCCGGGACCGCCGTCGGGATACCGCCCGATGGAGGCGTCGGTGCGCACGTTGTTGATCTGGATGCGGTCGACCAGCCGGTCGCCGCCGCGCGCGTGGATCAGCACCTCGTCCCGCTGCGGGGAGATGCCGAACTGGGCGTGGAGCGGAGTCAGCACCACATCGACGCCCTCGGCGCGAGCGGTCTCCACGGCGTCCGCGCCCGCGAGCCAGACCACGAGATAACCGCGCGCGGGAATCGAGAGCGCCTCGGGAAATCGGAACTTCTCCGGCCGGTCGGGGTTGTCTGTCAGGCTGTAACCGCCCAGGTAGACCGCCTCGTCGTTCGGATTGTAGATCTCGACCCAGTCGAGATGCAGCCCGTTGAGATCGGCGAAGGGAAACTGCTGGTTGCGAGGCATCGCCTCGTTGATCTTGAGCGGCAGCACCTCGTCGGAGGATCGATCACAGGCGGGCAGGCTCGCCAGCAAGAGCGAGCAGAGACCGAGAAGGAGGGTTCGCTTCATTTCCGGCGTTTCTTCTTCCGTCGACGGATTTCGCGAGATGAGATGCACTCCATGGTAGCACTTGAGCGGTGCGCTGTCTCGATTCGAAAGAACGCGCGCGGCGGCCTGACCGAGCCGCGGCGCGGCCGGCGTCGCTCGTACAGCTTCCTAACTCC
>JAFGKN010000726.1 GCA_016928605.1 Planctomycetota bacterium
CTCGAGGATCTGATCGCCGAGAGGTACGCGCGGCGCGAGTGGACCGAGAGGTTCTGACGCGCCGCCCGGCCTCCGCCGGCGATCCATCCGCCGAGGCGGCGGCGCAGGAGGCCGTCGGCGCGCTCGAGCCGCCCGCCGCCCCCCGCCGCCGGCTCACTCGCCCAGGTGGCGGCGCAGGAAGTCGTCGACACGGTCGAGGTACTCGGCGCCGCCGAGGAAGATCAGGTCGTTGTGGTCCGCCGCGGGAAGCAGGTAGATCTCCTTCGGCTCGCGCGCGGCATCGAAGAGCCGCCGGCCCAGCTCCACGGGGACGATCGTGTCGCGCTCGCCGTGGATCATGAGCAGCGGGCACTCCACGCGATCGATCTTGCGGAGGTTCTCGTAGCGGTCGCGCAGGAAGAGGCTCACCGGGAAGATGCCGAAGTGGGTGCGACCCACATCGACGAGCGAGGAGAAGCCCGACTGGAGGATGAGCGCCGCCGGCGGGCGGCGGACCGCCAGCTCCACGGCCACGCCGGTTCCGAGAGACTCTCCCACGTACACGAGCTGCTGGGCGCCCCTCTCCTCGAGCCAGCGGACGGCCGCCTCGGCGTCGCGGTAGAGCCCCTTCTCGGACGGTGAGCCCTCGCTCCCTCCGTAGCCGCGGTAATCGAGCAGGAAGATGGAGAGCCCGCGGTCGTGGAGGTCGCGAACCCACTCGAGCCGGTGGACCCGGCTGCCGGCGTTGCCGTGGAAGATCACGAGCGTGATCGGACGGCTGCCCGGCCAGTACCACGCGCGCAGCCGAAGGCCGTCCTCCGTCGTGAGCGTGACGTCCTCGAGATCCCGGAAAGGCTCGCCGGTCGGCTTCGGCGCGTCGCGGGCGTCGGGGTAGTAGATGAACCGCCGCTGGCAGCCGGCGATGAGCGCCGAGCCGAGCAGGTAGGCCAGGACGATGCCGACGATCCAGCGCGCGGCGGTCCGCCACCAGGCTCTCGGCGAGCGGCTGGTCTCCATCTCCATCACCCCCGCGAGATCTCCTCGCCGAGCGGACGCGCGAGAGCGCTGCCGACGAACGCCATCGCCTCGGTCACCACCGCGGGGATGCTCTCCTGGAGAGCGTGGTCATCCTCGAGGACACGGAGCCGCGCCAGCGGATGCGCGCGCGCGAACGTCTCCGCCACCTCGAGCGGCACCACCGCGTCCCGCCGCCCGTGGAAGATCAGCACCGGCGTCTCCCCCACGTCCGGATAGGGGGGATGGGCGGCCGCCTCTTCGAAGAATCCGTAGTCGAGGAGCCGCTCCTCCTGGTAGCCGTGGTGGAACACCGGCATCGAGCCGGAGGTCTTCCACGTCTCGAGCGCCTCATCGCCCAGCTGCTCCCGCCAGCGCGCCCGGATGTCGAAGGCCGGCGCCATCACCACGACCGCCCTCACGTTCGGAAGGCGGCTGGCGAGGAGCGCGGCGAGGTAGCCCCCCAGGCTCGAGCCGAGGAGGACGAAAGGTCCTCCGCGCTCGAGCGCCAGCGCCTCCGCTGAGGCGACCATGGAGCCGAGCGTCATCTTGCGGAACTCCGGCGGGTTGAGATCGGGGATCTCGAGCGGCCAGCCGGCGTCGGCGAAGGCGGAGCGAAACGCCTGGGCCTTCCGGGATCCCGGCCCGGAAGCGAACCCGTGGAAGTAGATGAAGCCGGTGGTTGCGGGCAAGGCCATGCGGAGTCCTCTCTCCGGTGCTCCGGCGGCGAAGCTCTCCCCGCGCGAGCGCTCCGGACCGCGCGGCGCCTGAGGAGCCCGGCGCGAGCCGAGGCGCCGGCCGCGGCGCGAAGTGTGTCAGCCGCGTCCTGCCGGGACCTGGCGAGCCCACTGTAAGCCGATGCACCCGCGCTGGCAAGGACTTCGCGAGGCGTCTCTGCCGCGAAAATGAGTTGCCTCTGGACAGTCGATCACCCGCTCTCGTCTCCTACCGGGCCGCCCCGGACGTAGAGGTCCTCGCCCACGCGCAGGGCCTCGCCCCGCTCGGCGAGGTGCTCGAGCCTGGCGCGCGTGGATCGCTCGTACATCGGCCGCAGCTCGGGCCGCGACTCGTCGTGCAGCCGCCGCGCGAGCTCCGCCACCGAGAGGGGCGCGGCGGTGAGCTGCTCGCGCGCGGAGTCGAGCTGGCGGCGGGCGTGCTCGAGCGTCCGCTCGAGGAGGTCGTCCGGCGCGAGCGTCGGTATGCCGTGCGACGGGAAGAGGAGGCGCGCGCCGAGCCGCCTCACCCGCTCGATCGACTCGAAGTACGTGGCGAGATGGCCGCCCGGCGAGCCGACGTACATGCCGACGAGCGTGGAGACGAGGTCGCCCGCGATGAGCGCTCCGTAGCGCGTCTCGTGGAGGGCGAGATGCCCCTCGGCGTGGCCGGGGGTGAAGATGCAGCGGAGCGCCTGGCGGCCGCTGCCGTCGGGCGCATCGCCCAGGTCGATCTCGTCGCCGTCGTCGAGCGCCCGGTCGAGATCCCGCTGGATGAGGCGCCCGGTGATCGCGTGCGCCCAGACCGGCGCGCCGAACCGCTCGACCACCTCATCCAGCGCGCCGACGTGGTCGTGGTGGTGGTGCGTCAGGACGACGGCCTCCAGCCGGTCCCCCGCCGAGAGGCGGCGCTCCACCGCGCTCATCAGGCGCCGGCGGGACGCCTCCTTCCGCGGTCCCGGATCGACGATGACGAACCGGCGCGTCCCGGCGAGGAAGACGTTGCACGGGAGCGAGGC
>JAFGKN010000727.1 GCA_016928605.1 Planctomycetota bacterium
CGCCGACATCGAGAGCGATCTGGACTCGTGCCCGCCAGCGCGCCAGCTCCGCGCGAGCCTCCTCAGCTACGCGGCGGGCGAGCTGTTCCAGCCCCGGACCCGGGTGGAGATCCCGCAGGTGCGGGCCCTCTTCCGCGATCTGACGCTCACGGAGAAGCTCGGCGCCAGGGTCATCCGGGCCACCAGCGCCCAGAGCGGCTACGGAGCGGCCCTGATGCTCGACGGCGATGCGAGCACGATGTGGCACACCGTGTGGGGCGAGGGCGCGCCGGGATTCCCTCACGAGGTCGTGATCGGCTTCGATCGGAGCGCGAAGCTCGGAGGCGTGCTCCTCCTCCCGCGCCAGGACGGCAACCGCAACGGCTGGATCCGAGACTGCGAGATCTACGTGAGCGAGGATGGAGAAGAGTGGGGAGCGCCCGTCTCGAAGGTGCGGCTTTCGAGGGATGCACCGGAGAAGGAGATCCGCTTCTCGACGCCGGCGGCGGGGAGGTTCCTCAAGTTGGTGGCCCTCGCTCCGTTCGACGACCAGCCCTTCGCCTCGCTGGCCGAGCTGAGCGTCCTGTCCCCGGAGCCGGAGAGGTCCTGACGCCTCCAGCCTATTGCCTGCGATACGTCAGGAGCGCCGCTCCGGGACGGGCGGGGATCGAGATGGCGACGCCGCGCTCCATCAGCTCCGCTCCCTTGCGGCGCTCCGAGCGGTCGGGTAGGTCCAGGTCGCGCACCTCATAGGTCGCGCCGGCGGCGAGGCCGCGGAGGACGATGGTCCTCGCTGCGGCGCCGCTGTCGGCGCGGCGGAAGGCCTGCACGAGACCGCGTCCCTCCTCCGGGAGATCGAACTGCCAGCCGATCCAGGCATCGCCCTGCGCGCTGTAGGGCGTGAGCGGGTAGTAGTCGCCGAAGAAGATGTCGCGGACTTCGATCCACTGGCGCATCAGCCGGCGGAT
Organism: Planctomycetota bacterium; assembly: GCA_016928605.1. GTDB lineage: Bacteria > Planctomycetota > UBA8108 > UBA8108 > UBA8108 > JAFGKN01. The sequence goes on from JAFGKN010000727.1 coordinate 948, forward strand.
CTCGCCGTAGGGAAGATCCGTGCGGCGAACGTCGTAGCAGGCCGTGAGGTGGGGGCACATCGCGCTCCGGAAGGTGTAAGGATCCGCAGAGCTCACGCCGGTGCCGTAGTACGGCATCCAGAAGGCGATGCCGTAGGTGTGGAGCTGCTGGCCGACCGGCTCGAGGATGTAGTCGCTGCGCAGCAGCGGCACGGCGCGCCGCAGAGTTTCGAGGTCGTTGCGGCGGCCGCCGCTCGCGCAGGAGTCGATGAGCATGTCGGGATGACGTCGGCGCAGCTCGTCCCAGTACGCGAGGTAGCCCGAGACGTAGCGGTTTTCGGCCATCCCTTGCCGGTCCTCGGCATCGGCGGCTCGCCAGTAGGGCAGCGGATCGATGTTGAAGTCGTTGCGGTAGAGATCGATGCCCTCGCTCCGGATCAGGCCGTCGACGTGCTCGGTCAGCCAGCGGCGAGCCTCGGGGTTGCCGAGGTCGAGGAGGCGCTGGCCAGCGGCTTCATCGACCGTGAAGCGCGCCGCAAAGCGCTCCATCGTCGAGCTGTCGGGCGTCGGCCCGGGGGGCAGGTGGCCGTAGCTCCAGGGGCCGGCGGGATTGCTCGCCGCGCTGAACTGCCGCGCGGCGTCGTCCGCGGGTGCTTCGCCGCGGCGGATCCGGACCTCGAGACCGGTGGAGTCGCAGGCGTGCGAGCCATCCCCGCGCCCGACGATGAAGTCGACTGCATCTCCCTTCGCAGTGTCGATAGCGGCGCGAAACAAGGCCCGTGGGCCGCAGCCCTCGAGCCGGATCCAGCCGCGGAAGAGCGAGCGGCCCTGGTGGATGACGTGCACGTCGGTCGTCGTCTGCTCGTCGATGGCGAGGAAGACGGCATCGATGGAGTACTCGCCGGCCGCCGGCGCCGTCCAGCGCACGACGGCGTACTCGCCCTCCGGCCCGGGGTGGAACGCGAGGCGCCCCGGCTCCCAGCGGATGCCCGCGAGCGCCTTCACCTTCTCCGCCGGATTGTACGTCACGCACGGATCCGGCCCGGAGTCCTCGCTCTGGCGCCATCCCTGGAGGCCGGCCGAGGAATCGCCCGCGGAGAGGAGCCAGTCGGGGCGCTTCTCGTAGAGCCACGTCCCGGGCGTGACCCGCTCGGGCTCGAACCAGACGATGCTCCGCACTCCCCGGGCCCGCGCGTGATCCGTGATGGGGCGGAGCCCCCCCGGGAAGCGCTGCGTGTCCACCTCCCAGGTGCCGACGTTGGGCCAGCCGGTCCGGTTCAAGTACCAGCCGGCATCCATCCACCAGTAGTCGAGCTTCAGCCCCTCGGCGAGGTAGCGATCGACGAAGTGCTTCTGGCTTTCCGAGTCGGCGTGGATCATCTCGCCGAACTGGTGCGAGCTGCAGGCGGCGAGCTGCGGCGGCGGAAGCCGGCCTCCCGGCCGCGGCAGGTTGTGCGCGAGCATCCAGCGCCGCCACCGGTTCTGACCGTCGATCCAGTCGCCGCGCCAGAAGAGGAGAGCCACGAGCGGCGTGCGGATCTCCTCGCCGGGATGGAGCACGAGATGCGTCCGCTCCTGACCGGCGCGGACGGCCGCTCCGCTCTGTCTGGAGGCTCCGCTCTCTCCTGCGCCTGCGCTCCCTCCGGCATCTGCGGCGCCCGCGCTCCGCGCGAACTCCGCGGCCCACTGTCCGGGCCAGCCCACCGCGATCGAGACACCTCTGCCGGGTCCGGCGAGGCTGAAGTAGGGGAGAACGGAGTCGCTCGGGCGGCCTCCTGGCGGCGCGAAGCGGAGGAGGGCGCCGCTCTCGAGCGCGGTCGCGTGCGGCTCGTAGTCCCGCTGCGTGCACGGGCTGCCGGTGTGGTGGTGGAGGACGACCTCGCTCTCCGCTCCGCAGGGGAAGAGCGCATCCAGCGCCCGGATGCCGGCGATGACCGGGGAGTCGCGGGTCGACTCGTTCTTGAAGTAGACCGTCCACTCGAGCGCGGCGAAGTCGTGGTACTCGACCGTGACCCGGCGGACGGAGAGCCCGCTGCGCGGATCCTTCCAGGTCTCGGATGTCTCCCGCCGCTCGGCGTCGATCTCCCGCGTCGCTCGCTCCAGCGGCCACGCCGCGAGGAGGGCGCTCGACTCCTCGCCGCCCAGGCGGAACGAGAACGGCTGCCCGCGCTCTCGCGCGGCGTCCATCCAGCTGCGGGCATCCCGAGCGGCGCTTTCCTCCATCGGGCCTGCGCCGGCGCGGATGCCCTGGACCGCCGCGGCTGCCGCGAGGAGGGCGGCTGCGAGCAGCAGTGCGGTGCTCCGTCGTTTCGATACTCGGCTCACGGTGATGCTCCTCTCGTCAAACCTCGCTCGATGGCGCTGATCTCCGCGGCCCGCGGGATCCGCGGCTCACTCGTACCGGATGCGCCTGAGGAACTCGTCCCAGTCCGCGGGCAGGGCGGCCGGCTCTGGGCGGCGCAGGCTCGCCGCGTGGCGGAGCAGGTTGCGGAGCAGCCGCTCGGCGGCGGGGTGATGTTCCAGGTGCTCGCGGATGGACAGCGTGTTCAGGATGAAATGGCCGGCGCCGAGCCGGTGGACCGAGACGAGCAGCCCGGAGGAGTATCCCTGGGAGGCGTTGATCGCCCCGGCGACCGCCTCCTCCGGAGGATCCAGGTCCGTCCAGGCCGCATCGGGGATCAGCTCGCGGTAGAAGGTGTAATCCATCAGGCCTCCCCGCGGCAAGCCGTCGAAGATCGCGTGAGGCTTGCACCACTCGTCGGTGTGGTAGAGCCAGGAGGGGAGCGAGCGCAGCGCTCCCTTCGACTCGAGCGGCATCCAGGCCACGGGATCTGCCTCGCTTGCGAACACGGAGGGGGAGAGGAACACGACGGCGCTGCCGCGCGCGATGCGCTCGGCGAGGTCCCGGAAGACTGCCGCGCCTCCCGGCGCCGCTGGCCGCGCCGCCGCGAGGATCACCTGCGGGCGGCCGGCGGCCGACGCATCGAGGCCGGCGCCGCGGACGTTCCGCGCCTCGAGCCAGCGCGCGAGGAGGGCGTCGTCTCCCCACAGCACGATTTCCTCATCGAGCGGGGGCATCGCCGCGGGGTCGTCGACGAAGAACTCGACGATCTCGCCGGCCGCGGCCGCTCCTCCCTCGAACGTCGCCGAGAAGCGATAGGCTCCGGCCGGCCCGTCGATCACCACGCTCTCGGACAAGACGGGTTGCACCATCGGCGGCTCGGCGCCGCCCGCATCCTCCGCGATGGAGACTCTCGCCTGGCGTTCGAAGACGCGGATCTTTCCGGGACCGACCACGCGCAGCCAGACCGAGTACTCGCCCGGCGGCAGAGCGTCCTCGCTGGCGAGCAGCGCCTCGATCCGGACCGGCGTACCGCGGTAGACGTTGACGGGCTCTGCGAAGAGGCACCAGCGGAGCGGCGCGAAGCCGTCGAACACGGCGTCGGCGGTGCCGGGCTTCAGCTCGCGGAACGTCGTCCAGAGCCCCTCGCCGGTCATGCCCTGGTCGACGGTGCCCGTCAGGCTGTAGCCCACCACGGCGGGATTCGAGCGTATGGCGTTGAGCCCCAGCAGTCGCTGCCCGGCCATGCGGGCGTTGCTCTGGGCGAAGAACTCCTCGGGGCGATCGAAGGCCTCGTCGAGGCGCCATCGCTTCCAGTCTTCGAGGAACCTGTCGCGCTGCGCCCGGTAGAAGAGAGCGTCCTCGACGTCCGGCTTGCCCGCCTGCTCGTAGAGATTCACCACGCGCATCAGGTCGACCGCGCTGCCGATGCCGTACTCGGAGATGAAGAGCGGCAGGCCGTCTCCGTCCATCGTCCGCAGCGCGCGGATGATGTCCGCGGTGTGCGGCACGCGCTGGTAGGGGTGCTTGTCCGACAGCAGGTCCTCCCAGCGCGCCGAGCCCGGATTGCTGACGCCGCCGATAGGGGCTTCCACCAGTCCGGCATCGAAGCGCTGGAAGGTGGCAGCATCGGGCGAGTCTCCCGGGGCCAGCAGCCCGTAGCTCCACGGGCCGGAGGGATTGCCGCCGGCGGTGAAGTCCGCGGCGGCGCTCACTGCGACGCCGAGGGACGGCTGGATCGTCACGTCGAGCGCCGTCGTGTCGGCGCCGTAGTCGCCGTTGCCGAAGCCGCAGCAGAAGTCCAGCGCATCGCCGGCGCGGACCGCGATGCGCCCCTCGAAGCGCTGCTCGCCGCCGCCGCCCAGCACGTGGATCCCTCCCGCGAAGAGCTCCCGGCCGCCGTGGAGGACGTGGACGTCCGTCGTCGCGCGCTCTGCGATGCTCTGGAAGACCGCCGTCACCTGCACGGCATCGTCGGCGGGCGCCGTCCAGCGGACGACCGCGTACTCGCCACGCTGGCCGGGGTGGAAGGCCAGCTGGCCCGGCGCCCAGGTGATGCCGAG
>JAFGKN010000728.1 GCA_016928605.1 Planctomycetota bacterium
TATGGCGAAGGCCCAGACTGCAAGAGAGGAAACGTGCACCGGCGTGTATGAAGGAAGAACTGGAGAAGAGAGGCCCCTTACAAGCCTTCATTGTCGTCGTCGGCTGCGGCCACTTCGGCGCCTACCTCGCCGGCCGCCTCAGCCGGAGCGGCCACGCCGTGGTGTCCATCGATCGAGACGCGGCGGCGTTCACAGCCCTGTGCCCTGAATTCGGCGGTGTCTGTGTCGTCGGGGACTGCCTCAGAGAGCCGGTACTCGAAGAGACAGGGATCACGCACGCAGACATCGTGCTCGCCGTGACTTCAGATGACGACTTCAACCTCGCGGTCGGGCTGGTCTGCCGGAAGGTCTTTTGCGTCGGCGCAGTTGCAGTCCGCGTCCAGGACATGGCGTATGCTGGCGCCTATCGCGAGGTCGGCATCGAGACGGTCTGCCCGGAGCAACTCGGGGTCTCAAGCTTCATCCGCCGTGTTGAAGGGAGGCCTGAGGCGGGTCAAGGCGTAGCTCCCGGAAGATCGACTCGACAGCAGGAGGAGCAACCTGAACACATGCGCTCATCGCTGTTCATCGTCGTTGTCGGCTGCGGGCGTCTCGGTTCGCACCTCGCGAGCCAGCTCAGCCGATCCGGCCACAGTGTCGTCGTCATCGATCGCGAACCATCATCCTTCGCCGCTCTTTCCGCGGAGACGTTCAGCGGCTTCTGCGTGGAAGGAGACGCTTCCGAGCCCGCCGTCCTCCGCCGGGCGAAGATAGATCAGGCCGATCTGGTCATCGCCGCCACGAGCGAGGACAACCTCAACCTCATGGTCGCCCTCGTGGCGAAGAGAGTGTTCGGAGTAAAGCGCGTGACGGCCAGAGTGTACGACCCCAAGCGGGAAGCCATCTACGGCGAGCTGGGGCTGGAAACGGTCTGCCCGACGATCATCGCGACAGAGGCATTCTCCCGGATCGTCGAGAGATCGCTGGAAGCTCGAAGGAGTTCGCATCGATGAAAGTCATCCTCGCAGGTGGCGGCAAAGCTCTCTACTTCCTGGGCCTTACCTTTCTGTCCAAGCGGCACTCGGTCACGGTCATCAGCCGGAGCGCGGCGGAGTGCACCCGTCTGGCTCGCCAGCTCGAGGCCACGATCGTTCACGGCGACGCGAGCGATCCGCGGATCCTCGAGGAAGCCGGAGCCCGCGAGGCCGATGTCGTCCTTTCGGCGACGCCGAGCGATCCGGACAACTTGATCATCAGCCAGATGGCCCGGCTGCGTTTCCAGGTCCCGCGAGCGGTTGCCCTTGTGAACGACCCCGACAACCAGCGCATCTTCCAAGACCTCGGGATCGACGCCATCTCGACGTCTCTGACGGTTGCCAGCCTCATCGAGCAGCGAGTCATGCTCGACCAGGTGACGAACCTGATCCCGGCAGGGGAAGGCAAAGTACAGATCTCGGAAATCTCGCTGAACGAGGAGTCGCCCGTCGTGGGCAGACAGCTCGCAGAAATCGGCCTGCCCAAGGATTCTCTCGTCGCGGTGGTCATACGCGACGGGCAAACTCTCATCCCCAGAGGAACGACGGATCTCCGCGCCGGCGATCGCGTGCTCGTCGTCACGCTCTCCGAGGCTCACGGGCCGGCGCTCAAGATCCTCACCGGGCGGAGCGCCTGAGGAAGTCTCCATGCGCCAGGCCGCCTATCTCCGGCAGAGGTACAGGGCGATCCTCGCCTATACCGGCATGGTCGTCGGCATCGCCGGGATCTTGATGCTGACGCCTCTCGCCGCACTCCTGGCGTGGCCGGAGGAGGCCCGCTTCGCGGGAGCCTTTCTCATACCTGGGATCGCCCTCGGTGTAGGAGGGCTCACCCTCTGGAGGCTGCTCCATCCCGGAGACATCGACCTCAGCCTCCAGGAGGGAGGCGTGATCGTCCTCCTCAGCTGGGTGGTCGCTTTCATTGCGTCCGCCCTGCCTCTGATGTCGGTCGAGGGCATGGATTTCACGTGCGGCGTCTTTGAGTCCGTCAGCGGGTGGACGACCACAGGCCTGTCCGTCGTCGACGTAGCGCGAGCGCGGCACGTCACTCTCCTCTGGCGGAGCGTCATGCAGCTCGCCGGCGGCGCAGGTCTCGCCATCCTCATGCTGGCCGCTGTCACGGGGGTGACGGGACCCGTGCTGTCGGCGGCCGAGGGGCGCACTGACCAGCTCGCTCCCAACGTCCGCGCCTCGGCGGTCCTTGTTCTGCGGATCTACGCAGGCTTCGTGGCTTTCGGCGTCCTCGCTTACCGCGTCGCCGGAATGGGCTGGTTCGATTCCTTCAACCATGCCTTCGCCGCGCTCTCCACGGGCGGTTTCTCCACGCGAGCCGAAAGCCTCGGGTACTGGGACTCGTCTCTGATCGAGGGAGTCACCATCGTACTGATGCTCCTGGGAAGCCTGAACTTCATCACTGCCTGGACATTGCTCCGGGGAAGACTATGCGCATTCTGCCGCAGCAGCGAGGTTCGTATGACAGGTGTGCTGGTCCTTCTCTGCACCGTCCTCGCGTTCTGGCTGACCGCCCGTCCCCTCTACCCCGCAGCCGGCAAGGCATGGCGGGTGGCGATCTTCGAAACCGTCACCGCGCTCACGACCACCGGCTTCTCGACCGTCGGGTACGGCAACTGGAACCCCTTCGGGATTCTGATCCTGCTTGTTCTCATGTGGATCGGGGGGGGAACATGCTCGACGGCTGGGGGTATCAAGCAGTACCGCGTGTACGTCGTCTACCGATCGCTTCGCCGAGCTCTCCGGCGTCCTTTCCTGCCGCGAACCGCCATCACCCACGACACGCTGTGGGACGGCGAGAGTACCACCATCATCGACGACGCACGGGTCAGCATCGTCGGGACCTACCTGTTCCTGTACGTCAGCACCTGCCTTCTGGGAGCATCCATCCTTGCAGCCCACGGCTATGGTCTGCAGGAATCTCTCTTCGAGTACGCATCCGCCCTGGGCACGGTCGGCCTTTCCATCGGCATCACACGATCCGATGCTCCCAGGCTTGTCCTCTGGGCGGAGATGGTCGGTATGTTTCTCGGTAGGCTGGAGTTCTTCGTTATCATCACAAGCGCGGCCAGGCTCGTTCGCGACTCTCTGCGGATGGCCCGGCCCTGCTCCGGCGATGCCAGTGAGACGCTGGCGCTATAATGGGCCTTGATGGACATGGACCCGTATCGTCGCCCGGTTCTCAACTCTCCGCGTGGGCCCGCCCCGGCGATGCCGGCGGCTCCGGACGCGGGGAATTCCGCGGCGCCAGCCGAGCATCCACCGCCCCGCGGCAGGCTCAAGATCTTCTTTGGATATGCCAGGGGCGTGGGCAGGACCCTCGCCATGCTTCAGGCGGCGAACGCGCAACTCGCCACCGGCGAGGACATCGTCGTTGGAGATGTCGATGTCCGTGGTCATCCGGAGTGCGGCCCTCTCCTCGACGGCCTCGGAGTCCTGCCTCCGAGCCGCCAGGGCCCCGAGCCGGTCCAACGACCACGCTTCGACCTGGAAGCCGCCCTGGCGCGAAGACCTGGTATCCTCCTCCTGTGCGACCTTGCACGCCGCAACTCTACCGGAACGCGCCATCGCCGCCGCTACCAGGACGTCGCGGAGCTACTCGCCGTCGGCGTCAGTGTCTGGACCACGCTCGACGTTCAGCAGATCGAGAGTCTGGTCGAAATCGTCGCCCGCATCACCGGGAAGCCGGCGGGCGACACGGTTCCCGACTCCATCTTCGACGAAGCGGACGAGGTCGAGCTCGTAGACCTCCCGCCGGATGACCTTCTCAGCAGGATGCGCGCAGCCGTCCCCCCCCCGGAAGAGGGTCGGTGCCTCGATCGCGAGCCGATGTCGCGGTCGACGCTGGTGGCACTGCGCGAGATCGCGTTTCGAAGGGCTGCGGATCGTCTGAACCGGCGCTTCGAGCTCGGCGGGGACAGCGGCTCCGCTGGGCGCGCCTGGCAGACGACCGAGCGATTGCTGGTCTGCGTTGGGCCGAGCCCGACGTCGGCGAAAGTGATCCGCACAGCGGGCCGGATGGCGAGCTCGATGCACGCCCAGTGGATCGCCGCGTATGTAGAACGTCCCGCAGGGCTCGCACCCGATGAGGAGCAGCGGGTAGGCCTGCATCTGAAGCTCGCCGAGGCACTGGGAGCAGAAACCACGACGCTCGTGGGTCAGGACATCGCCAGCGAGCTTGTCGAGTACGCGCGGTGCAAGAACGTCTCGAGAATCGTCGTCGGGAAGACGGGGCGGTCAGGCTGGCGCGGCTGGCTCCGCCTATCGTTGGTGGACAGGCTTCTGGCCCTGAGCGGCGACATCGAGGTCTACGTCATACCGGGCGCCGTCGGTCCCATGGTGCCCGATGCCGAGCTCCCGCGGCGGAAGCGATTCTCTCTCCGCCGATACGCCGGAGCCTCGCTGGCGATGGCCTTGGCAACGGGGATTGCGTGGCTTTTCGAGGCTCTCGGGCTGACCGACACAAACATGGTGCTGGCCTACCTCCTCGGAGTGGCCGCGGTGGCGGTGTGGTACGGCAAGGGGCCCTCGATCTTTGCCTCCTTTGGCGCCGTGCTTCTCTTCAACTTCTTCTTCACCGAGCCCCGCTACACCCTGATGGTGCACGACACGGGCTACGCTTTCACGTTTGCGGTGATGCTCGTGATTGCTCTTCTGGTGAGTACGCTGACTGTGCGTGTCCGGCAGCAGTCCGAAGCCGCACGCCTGCGCGAACGGCGTACCGAGATGCTCTACCGCATCAGTCAGCGGCTTTCAGCGACAACGGGCCAACACCAGATCGTTGAGGCCGTTGAACAGCAGATCGCCGAGATCCTCCAGGCAGAGGTCTCGATCCTGCTCCCCGACGAGCGAGGGGAGCTCCGCCCCGCCGGCAGCCGCAGGATGGGACTGCTGGGGGATCCCTTCCTGCGATCCGTGGCGCAGTGGGTCTACGAGCACCGGACCATGGGGGGTGCCGGGACGGAGACCCACACCGAGGCAAAGGCGTTGTGCCTGCCGCTGCTCGGCCCCGACGGGGCTGCGGGGGTACTGATGATCCGACCAGCGGACGCGGGCCAGCTCCTGATGCCCGAACAGCGCCGGCTGCTGGAGACGTTTGCCGGCCAGGTGACCCTGGCGCTCGAGCGCGATCGTTTCAGCGAGAGGCTCCACAGCACTCTGGCGAAAGCCGAGTCCGAGAAGCTGAGGAGTGCGCTCCTGAGCTCCGTCTCTCACGACTTCCGCAGTCCTCTCGCAACGATCGCAGGCGCGAGCAGCAGCCTGCTCGAGGCCGGCGATGGGCTCGATACCGGCGCCCAGCAGGAGCTTCTCCGGAGCATCTTCGACGATGCCAACCGGCTCAGCCATCTCGTGGACAATGTCCTGCACATGACTCGCATCGAGTCAGGGCATCTGCGCGTACACCGAGAGTGGAACATCGTGGAGGACCTCGTCGGCTCGGCGCTCACTCACATCTCTCGACAGATCAAGGACCGCCCTGTCGCGACGCGCATCCCGGAGGGCATGCCGCTGGTCTCGGTGGACGGCGTTCTCATCGAGCAGGTTCTGATCAACCTTCTGGACAACGCTTCCAAGTACTCTCCCGCAGGATCGCCCATCGAGATCTCGGCAAGAGCCGACGGCCGCCGCGTAGTCGTCGCTGTAGCGGATCGCGGCCCCGGTCTCGGCGCGCACGAGAAAGAGCGCGTCTTCGAGAAGTTCTATCGCGGCGCGGCGGGAGATAGACGAGGGCCCCGCGGCGCAGGCCTCGGCCTCGCGATCTGCCAGGCTGCCGCCGAGCTGCACGGCGGCCGCATCTGGGTCGAGGACCGAGAGGGTGGGGGCGCGAGCTTCTGCCTTGCGCTTCCGCTGGACGACCAGCCGCCGCCGATCTCTGTCGAGGAATCCGTGTCCCCCGATGATGGAGCGCCGAACGGATGATGGACGCTGCCAGGCCACTGATCCTGATCATCGAGGACGAGAAGCCGATCCGCCGTTTTCTCGCTGCAGCACTTCAGAGCAAGGCTTATCGTATCGCAGAAGCGGAGACCGGACGCGAAGGCATGTCACGGGCATCGAACGAGCCGCCTGACCTCGTCATCCTCGACCTGGGACTCCCCGACATGGATGGACTCGAGGTCATCGACTGGCTGCGCGACTGGTTTGGAGGTCCGGTGATCATTCTGTCGGCACGCGGTCAGGAAAGAGACAAGGTCATGGCCCTCGACCGGGGAGCCGACGACTACCTGACGAAGCCGTTCGGAGTCGGCGAGCTGCTGGCCCGCGTCCGTGTGGCGTTGAGGAACAGGGCCCGGAGAGATTCGACGTCCGAAGAAGAGCCTGTCTTTCGGACCGGCGAACTTCGGGTCGACCTTGCGGGTCGCCGCGTCTTCGTGGGGGAGACGCCGGCGCACCTCACACCGATCGAGTACCGGCTTCTCGTGACTCTCGTCCGTCACGCGGGCAAGGTACTGACGCACAGATTCCTTTTGAGGGAGGTCTGGGGCCCGAACCATAGCGACGACCCCCGCTACATCCGCGTTTTCGTCGCGAACCTTCGGCGCAAAATCGAACCGGATCCATCGCGGCCGAGATACATCGTCACCGAGCAGGGAGTCGGATACCGATTGCTGGAAGAGTGACGACAAGGCACCAGCCTGGGGAATGAGCCGAGTATTCCCGATGCGTCTTGGTCCGCCGGCTGACAGTGTATTTCTTCGCGCTGCTCGGAGCGGTCCTCGATGGTGTGCGCGGATCCAGGACCCTCTCGAGCGACATGTGCGGTGGCCTCGTTCAGGCCGGTCCGCCGACATCTGCAGCGCGCACGGCGAGCATGTAGATGGCACACCCGGCAGTAGCCCTGGCAGCGGCCTCGACTGCAGCCGCGGCCGTGCCCGCAGCGGCATCCGCAACGACGTCCCCCCATTCCGGTCGCGTCTGGGGTTGCTGCTGCTGCTGCCCCCGCTGCTGCGGCTGCGGCCAGGAGGCGAAAGCATGACTGAGGACGAATTGCGGTTGCTGCTGCTGCCCCCGCTGCTGCGGCTGCGGCTGCGGTTGCCGGTGCGGCCGCGGAAGTGCCATCACGGCGCTGTGGTCGCCGGGTCTCCGGTCACTTCTTCCCCGCGGCGAGCTCCTCGAGCACCCGCTCGTGCAGGAGCAGGTCGGACTTCTGGAAGAGGACGAACCGGACATGCCGCACGGACTGGAGCCTCTGCGCGCTCTCGATGACGGCGCCCAGGGCGATGCGCGCCGCCTGCTCCGCCGGGTAGCCGAAGGCGCCGGTGGAGATCGCGGGGAAGGCGACAGACCGGAGGCCGCCGCCGTCCGCGAGGTCGAGCGCGCTCCGGTAGCAGGATGCGAGCAGCTCGGCGGCGGGCTCATCGCGGCCGTAGACAGGCCCCAGACAGTGGATCACGTGCCGGTTGGGCAGCCGGTGAGCGCCCGTCATCACCGCCTCGCCGGGACGGATGGGCGCCAGAGGCCTGCACTCTTCCTCGAGCCCTGGACCGGCGGCCCTGTGGATCGCTCCGGCCACGCCGCCGCCCATCCGCAGCGCCGCGTTGGCCGCGTTGACGACGGCGTCCACGTCCGGCTGACTGGCGATGTTTCCCTGTACGCACTCGATCGTGACGCCGTGTAGAACGCGCTCGGCCATCTGGATCACCTCCTCGGAACACGAGTGTTCACCTCTGCCAGCCGCGCCCAGCGGCCGGATGTCCGTGGGGGGCGGCCTCCGCGCTCCGTCGCCGCGGGCGATCGCATCCGCCACCAGCGGACACGATGCATCCGTCGGCCGCGGGACTGCAAGGCCGACAACAGAGGACTCGCGAACTCCCTCGCAAGTCCCTCGATTCAGTGGGGTCCCATGACCGACTCGACCTCCACCACGGGCCACTGGTCTGGGATCCTGAGATGGAGGAGGCCACGCTGACTCCCCCGTACATGCTCATGATAGACCGGTACTTCGCGGTCTACGAGCGCCGCCGTCGGCGCCTCGTCAGCGCCGACGCCCCGCCCGGCTCGCCGGCGACCGACCGCCCCAGGCCCGCGCCTGGCGGGCCTACCAGAACCGCATGGCCGAGACCCCTGCCTGGGACCGTGCGGAACGGTACCGGGAGATGGTGCGCGAGGGCGGCTACCGAAGCATCCGGGGCCTCGCCCGGGCCCTCGGCGAGGACCACTCCCGGATCGCCCGGCTCCTCAAGGTCGTCGACCTTCCGGAGAGCGCCCTGGAGCTCCTCCGGCGCCACTCGGCCGACACCCGCGTCCGCGCCCGCTTCTCCGAGAAGCGGCTCCGGCAGATGGCGAAGGGCGGGAACGAGCCGGCGATCCTGCGGGAGATCGAGCGGGTTCTCCAGGCCGGAAGGTGACGCCACCCGCCAGCGCTGTTTCGCTTCGCGCCTGGACAGCTCGGCCGCGGCGGCAGGAGCGTCAGGTCTCGAGATCGGCGAGGAGCTGCGACTTCCGCTTCTCCAGGGCGGTGATCCGCGCCCTGAGCCTCTTCACTTCGCGGTTGATACGCGTCAGCTCCGCCTTCACCTGTCGTTCCTCCAGGTAGCCCTTGCCGTGCTTCTTGGCGACCAGCGCTTCAACTTCTCGTCGGAGGAGCCGCAGAAA
>JAFGKN010000729.1 GCA_016928605.1 Planctomycetota bacterium
AAGGATTCACCACGGAGTCACGGAGGACACGGTGAGGAAGGATCTCTTCTCCGTGCCGAGTTCTCCGTGCCTCCGGGCCTCCGTGGTGCGTTCTTCTTCCGAGGGCGGCGGGCGGCTGCGCCGAGCGGGTGCGGCTGCGGCTGCGGTTGCCTCCCCCCCGCGCCTACTCCTTCGGCGCCCTGGCCGCCTCGCAGATCGGCTCGAGGAAGGGCCGCAGCACGTCGTAGTGCTCGCCGCCTTTGCGCTGCCACGACTTGCCGGCGCGGGAGACGACGATGTCGAGCGGCGGGATGACGACGATGAGGCTGTCGTAGAGGCCCCACGACCAGTAGGCCTCGCGAGGGACCTTCTCGAGCGTGCCATCGGCGTTGTTCCACCAAAGAAGGCCGTAGTGATCCGATGCGTTGCCGTAGGTCTCCGGCGCCACCTCCGGCAGGCCGACCACGTCCTTCACCGTGGTGCGAACGCGATCGACGAAGCTCGCGGGGAGAATCTCCCGCTCCTTCCATCGGCCGCGCCGCAGGTAGAGGAGGCCGATGCGCGCCATCGCATCGACGCTCGCGTGGACGCCGGAGCCGAACTCGCATCGCGCGATGCCCTCGATCTCGGCGGCGCGGTAGGCGTTCTTCCTCCACCGGAGATCGCCGCGCGGGATGCCGATGGGGGTGAACACTCGCTCGAACATCAGCTCCTCGATGTCGCGGCGGTAGGCGAGGGTGACGCACTCGGCGAGCCAGTTGGGGCCGCCGTCGCTGTAGGACCACTTCGTTCCGGGAGCGAAGAGCAGCCTGCCGTAGCCGCCGGGCTTCTCGAAGCCGGCCGTCTGCGCGGCGAGGTGGAGGATCGTGATCTTCTCGAGCCAGCCCGGCGTCTTGTTCTCCTCGGGGGGGACTCCGAGGGAGGGGTGATAGGACCTCGCCGGCTCCTCGAGACGCATCTTGCCGTCCTTGAGGGCCAGGCCGAGCGCCGTGACGCCGATCGACTTCGACGTCGACTTGAGGTCGTACGTCTGGTGCACATCGCCCCAGGCGAGCACCAGGCGGCCGCCGCGGGTGATGATGCCGGATCCGCCGCCGGTCAGGGCGTACTCGCGGGCCTTCTCGAGGAGCTTCTCGTCGAGGCCGGCTTCGCGCGCGGAGATCCTCTCCCACTCCTTCCCCGGGTACGCCTTGCCGCCCGTGCTGGCATCGCCGGCATCGCCGGCTGGCGCGCGGCCGGGGAGGACGAGGAGGCCGAGGATGACGGGGACGAGCGCGGCCGCGAGCGCCCTTGCGGCCGATGGCCAAAACGCGGACGGGCGGAACGTTTGGCGGCTTCGCGCGAGTCGAGTACCATCCAGGCTCATGGCCGGCTCCGGAATAAATGGGATCACGAGCGGAGGAGCACAGCGGAGATGAAAACCATGCGGCACGGAAGACGGATCGCGGGATCAGTATACGGCCTCCTCTGTCTCGCGGGCCAGATTCTCTGCGGTCCCGCGCCGCTCGCCGCGCGGGAGATCGGCTGGGAGGCTGAGGGCAGGCACGGCGTCGTGGCCGCCGGAAAGGCCGAGGCGGTCGAGGCCGGCCTCTCGATCCTCGAGAAGGGCGGCAACGCTGCGGATGCGGCGGTGGCCGCGATTCTCGCCCTCGCGATCTCTGACTACGGCATGTTCGGCATCGGCGCCGAGGCTCCCTTCATGATCTACGACGCCCGGACCGCGAGGGTGAGGGTGATCTCAGGCGTCGGCGGAGCTCCCCTCGACCCGAAGAGCATCGCCTGGTACGAGGAGAACGGGATCCCGCGCAAGGGCGGCATCCGCGCCGCGCCGGTGCCCGCGGCCGTCGCTGTCTGCTTCCGCGCGCTCGAGAGCTTCGGGACGATGCGCTTCGAGACGGTCGCCGAGCCTGCGCTCGGCCTCCTCGGCTCCGGCGGTGAGGAATGGTACGACGAGCTGGCGGCGACGCTCCGAAGGCTCGTCGAGACCGAGCGCGAGACCGCCGGCTCCCGCGAGGAGAAGCTCCGCGCGGCGCGCGATCGCTTCTACAAGGGCGACATCGCCGACGATCTCGTCGCCTGGTACGTCGAGCAGGGCGGCTTCCTGCGCAAGGAGGACCTCGCCGCGCACGTCGCGGCGATCGAGGATCCGGTGACGGTCGACTACCGCGGCTACACGGTCTGCAAGTGCGGCCCCTGGACGCAGGGGCCCTATCTCCTCCAGACGCTCCGCCTTCTCGAGACCTTCGACCTGAAGGCGATGGGGCACCTCTCGGCCGACTACATCCATACCTGCATCGAGGCGCTGAAGCTCGCGCTCGCGGACCGGGACGAGCACTACGGCGATCCGAACTTCGCCGGCGTTCCCCTCTCGCGCCTCCTCTCCGGCGAGTACACGCGCATCCGCGCGGCGCTCATCGACCCCGGCAAGGCCTCCCGCGAGATCCGCCCCGGCGATCCCATCGGCCTGCGATCTGTCAAGGGCCCCGGCCTCTACCGGCCCGCCGAGGGAGGCACGACGACCTGCTGCGTAGCGGACCGGTGGGGCAACCTCGTCGCCGCCACGCCCAGCGGGAATCCTCCTTACATCCACCCGCCGGGAGGCAAGACCGGCGTCACGCACGGCAACCGCCTGCGCAGCCTGAACACGGCGAAGGGGCATCCCAACCGGATCGAGCCGGGCAAGCGGCCCCGCATCACGCTCACTCCCACCATCGTGCTGCGGGCGGGGAAGCCGGTCCTCGCGATCAGCGTGGCGGGCGGAGACCTGCAGGACCAGACGACGCTCAACCTGCTCCTCGACTTCGTCGAGTTCGGGAGGATGCCCCGTGAGGCGGTGCGGCTTTCCCGCTTCGGCACGGGGCATCACCAGAATTCCTTCGATCCCGCCGCCGACCGTGCGGC
>JAFGKN010000730.1 GCA_016928605.1 Planctomycetota bacterium
AAGGTGTTGCCTGTGTCGAAGTTGAGGCGCAGGTAGGGGGATTCGGAGAAGCCGAGGATCCTCTCCATGAAATCTGGATTCGTGGTGTAGGGGCCATGCGGCTCGACGTTGATGATGATCTCGGCGCGCTCGGCCCACTCGAGGACCACCCGGTAGTACTGCTTCATGAGCGCGAAGACCTCTTCATCGGTGTAGCCCTCCGGCTTCCGGCCGCCGTCCGTCGTATCGACGCAGGGACAGCCGAGCGCCTTCGCGAACTGGATGGACCTGAGGGTGTACCCGATGCCGCGGTACTGTCCTTCCGGGGAGGACATGGGGTAGGCCGCGTCGAGCTGGGATGCCTTGAGGCCCAGAGAGTCGAGGTATCGCTTGAGCTTCAGGGGATCCGAATGGAGCGTGATGTGGGGATTGTATCCCAGTGCCTGCACGAAGTAGTCCCCGTCGATGGTGCCGAACTCCACGTACTCCATCCCGTGATCCCTGGCGAACTGGCAGGGCACCTCGTACGTGACGTCGTAGTGCCGCCAGTTGTCCACGTGCATGCCGAGCTTCAACATGATCCGACTCCTTTCTTCCCCGCACCCCCCCCGCTAGCCAGTGAAACGCTGCGCGGGAGAATCTAACCAAAGAAGGGGCTGGACTCAACGGCCTCAACCCCGTGACTCGTTTCCCCCGGCCGGACAGAGCTCATCGGGGAGATCGCTGACGCTCCTGGGGGCGTACCCGTATCACCACCAGAGACAGGGAGGCATGGAGTGCTTCAGGAGAGTCCTATGACCGGCTCTCCGTGGTGGACCTGAACTCCGGCGCATCGATGGGCCGGGGGGCTTTTCCGGGGCCGTCACCCGTCACATGCCGTGGCTCCCTGCGGGCAGCTCTCGGGAGTCGAGAGCGGCGACGTATGGCACTCGAGGCTCCCCACCGGCGGACTCCCGCTCTGGAAGAGGTAGCGGACGAGATACGCCGCGTCGGAGAGATCCACCGACAGGTCGGCGTTGGCATCGGCGGCCTCGCGACAGGGGATGTCCTCGCCGCTGCGGAAGAGGTAGTTGATCACGTAGATCGGGTCCGCGAGGTCGATCTTGCCGTCGCCGTTGCCGTCGCCGCTCCGGAAGGCTCCGACCTGCTTGGGGACGAAATCGACCCGCAGACGCGTCTGATCGATCCCGCAGTAGTCCAGCGAGACTCCGGCGACCGTCGCGACGTTCTTCACGGGCTGGCCCGATCCCCAGAGATCCCCCTGGAGGCGCAGCATGCCCGACACGACCGAGTCCTCCTCGACCGGCTCTGGGGCCTCGACGGTGAGCGCGAGGACGGTCGCCGTGCTCACAAGCTCGAGCTGGATCGGGAGCGTGAAGCTGAGCACGACGGCGCTCACCGCTCCCTGCTGTCCGGCGTTCTCGGGCCGGGTCGGATCGATCACTTCCGTCTTCTCGAAGCCGCTGTTGCGGCAGCCCGGGCTGCAGGGAGCGCCCGGCGGGGTGTTGAGGCTGACATCCTGGCCGACGGTGCCCGCCGTCGTGGCGGCGATCATGTTCAGATCGTCGGCTGCGACCGAGAGCGACCAGCCCTGGATGCCCTCCTCCTCGAGCTGGGAGACGATGCCGACGCAGACCTGCGTCGAGCCTATGCCGCCCGGGATCACCGGCGCCTCCAGGACCTCGATCGCGGAGGAGTAGAGAACCTCCACGCGGTCTTCCTCCGGCTCCGGGACGATCTGGCCGTGGGGCGCGGCCTGGAACACGACCGCCAGCGGGCTCTCCGTGCAGTCGACGATGGGAATCACCAGGGTCTCGCTGCCCTGCTGCGACGGCTGGAACGTCTCCCCTCGGTAGGTGACGAGGTTGTCGACCGGGCGGGCCGAGCCGACCTGCCCGTCGCGGAATGCGATGCCGTAGGTCGCGGAGCCCTCCGAATGGAGAGGCGCCGCGGCGGCGAGGGAGACCCGAAGCAGCGCGTGCGGGCTGTCCTGCGGATCGAGCGTTATCGGGTTCTGGAACGACAGGACGACCGCGGAGACCAGGCCCGCGTTGCCCTCGCCTTCCGTCAGCTCCACGTACAGGAAGCTGTCCTCCTCCGAGAGGCGCAGGCCGGGGCTCTCCTCGTCCACGAGGGCCGCGACCGTGCCCGATGTCGTGCCGCCAACGATCACCCAGCCGCCATCCGGTCCCGACCCGAGCCCCTCCGCGGTGATCGAGAGAGACCACGCCTGGACTCCGTCGGAGCCCGGAGCGAGTCCCTCCGTCGCAAGCCGGACGACCGCCTCGGCGGAGATTTCGGAGCCCTCGGCAGCCTCGATGGTCGCAGGAGCGTCGATGCTCAGCTGGAACTCAGGCTGGGCCTTCGCCGCGCCGGCCGCGATACCCATAGCGATCAATGTCGCCAGCGTCACTTGGACAACTCTCATGCTGATTCCTCCTTCCATGCTCGTACCCGAAGCCCGGGACTCGATCTCTCCACAACCGTTCAGCAGCCCGCCACACCGGTCCAGAAGTGGACGCATGCGATGCCGGCCCGCCGCATCCTCGCAGGGGACGCAGCGCTTCTCATCGGAGGTCGATTCCGAGGAGGGAAAACGGTGAACTCTTCGACCGCACGCCGAACGGCACAGACCCTCACTGTCACAGACCCGTGAAAGCCTACCGGCGGCCCGGCCGGGACGGAACGCTGGCCCGCCCCGCTGCGGACCGCACGAGTACGAGTGTACCAACCGGAGGCCCCCAAAGGAATCGCGTAGCGGAGCCGTTTTCGGGTGGCGC
>JAFGKN010000130.1 GCA_016928605.1 Planctomycetota bacterium
AGGAGTGAGGAGGAGGGAGGATTCCGCTGGACAAGTCCGAGAACGTCCCCGTCCCCGTAGCCGAAACCGCAAGGGCAGCCGCAACCGCAACGGCAGCTGCAACCGCATCCGCAGCCACTGCTGCATCCACAGCCGCAACTGCATCGCGAGCCGCAGCCGCATCCGCAGCCGCAACCGCAACGGAAGCCTCAGCCGCGACCGCACTGGCAACCCCAGCTGAAACCGCAGGACCGGCAGCCGCAAACGCACCGCCAGCCGCAGCTGCGACGACCCGTCGAGCCGCCGGCGCGCACGGCTGCTGTCCGTGTCCTCACGAGGCCCCCATCCCTTTCTGCTGTCTGCGGATGCGGTGTTTCATGTTCCACGAGTCGCGCCACAGGCCTACAATATGCCTGTACGAAGTCTTGGGCTTCCTCAGCCTCCTTGCCATGGAGAGCGAGGTGAATCAACGCAACTGCACGGGTTCGCCGCTGGTCCATGCAAACGCCCTTGTGCCCGGCCTCCAGCAGGAACAGATTTGCGTTTGCCTGACCATCGGTTCAAACGGACGCACGGCCGCCTGTTCGCTTCGCTCACCGGCGGTTGTCGCAGCTGAACCAAGTGGTTCGGCGTCAAAGAGAGCTTGAAATGAGGGGGCGATGAAGCGCCTGCGAATCTACGTTGACACGTCGGTGTTTGGTGGGTGCTTCGATCCTGAGTTTGCAGAATGGTCGAACGCCCTGATGGACGACTTCCGCTCCGGTCGCGCGGCCTTGGTCATCTCGGACGTGACGATCGGGGAAGTGGCCATGGCCCCCGAGCGGGTTCGGGAAATCTTCTCCGAACTTCTCGAGATCGCGGATGACCTGGCGGTCACCGCGGAGGCACTCGAACTGCTCCGGGCCTACGAGTCACACGGCATCCTCGCCTCGCGCTTCCGTAACGACATGCTGCATATCGCGATCGCCACCGTCGCCGAGGTGGACGTGGTGGTGAGCTGGAATTTCAGGCATATCGTACGATTGGACAAGATCAGGCACTTCAACGCCGTGAGCCTGGAGCTGGGATACAAACCACTGACAATCTACTCCCCTCGGGAGGTGGCAAGCCATGAGCAAGAAGACTGACATTCACGCCGTTGAGGTCGTCCGGCGCATTCGGGACGAGCATGCTGAGCTGCTCCGTGGCAAGTCGGATGAGGAGATCATCGAGTTCTTCCGTGAAGCCGCGAACGCGTTCAGGACACAGGCCCGAACCAGGAGCCGCGGGGCGGCGAACCAGCGTATCCAGCCGCCGGCTCGCAAGGCCCCCCGCGGCTGATGCGTGACGATGGCCGTCTGGGAAATCTGTTTGACGCGACAATTGACAGGATCGCCCGATTCCGCGCGTCGGAGAGCGAGAGGAGCGGGGCTGATCCCCGCGGCGATCACGCCCCGTCCGGGTCGACACTCGGCGCTCAGAGCGTGGGGCCGGTGATCCAGGGGGCGAACTCCTCCTCGCCAGCGCCCAGCTCCTCGCTGCGGGGCCGGCGGCCGCTCGCCACCTCGAGCAGCATCTCGAAGATGCGCTCGCCGACGGTCTCGACGGACTCGCCGCCGAGGATCACGCCCGCGTCGATGTCGATGTCCTCGGGCATCCGGTCGCGGAGCTGCGTCGTCGACGAGATCTTGATCGTGGGCGCGGGCTTGCCGCCGTAGACCGATCCGCGGCCGGTCGTGAAGAGGCAGACGTTCGCGCCGCCGGCCATGATGCCCGTCAGGGAGACGGGGTCGTAGCCGGGCGTGTCCATGATGACGAAGCCGCTCCGGGTGATCGGCTGCGCGTAGTCGTAGACCGCCTCGAGCCGCGTCGAGCCCGCCTTGGCGATGGCGCCCAGCGACTTCTCGTAGATCGTCGTGATGCCGCCCGCCTTGTTGCCCGGCGTCGGGTTGTTGTCGATCTCCGCGCCGAGGCGCCGGGTATGCTGCTCCCACCACCGGATGCGACGGAGCAGGGCCTCGCCCACCTCGCGCGACGCAGCGCGGCGGACGAGAAGATGCTCCGCGCCGTAGATCTCCGGCGTCTCGCCGAGGACCACCGTCGCGCCCTGTGCGACGAGGAGGTCGGACGCCGCTCCGACCGCTGGGTTGGCCGTGATGCCACTCTGGCCGTCGGAGCCTCCGCACTGGAGCCCGACGACGAGCATCGACGCGGGAAGCTCCTCGCGCCGCGCCTCGTTCACGGCCGGCAGCATCCGCTCGATGGCTTCCGCCGCAGCCTCGATCGTCCTGCGGCTTCCACCGCTCGCCTGGATCGTCATCATGGGCGGCGCGTCAGCCGGCGGCCGGCCCTCGATGATCCCGTCGATGCGGACCAGGTTCTCGCTCTCGGCGAGGTGCGGAATCTGCGCAATCTCGCAGCCGAGGCCGACGATGAGGTAGCCGCCGACGTTCGGGTGCCGCGCGATGCCCGCCAGGACGCGGTTCAGCCGGTCGTGATCCGGACCGTCGTACCGCATGCCGCAGCCGCCCTTGTGCGTGAAGGCGACCACGCCGTCCACCCGCGGATAGGCGGCGAGCGCATCGCTGTCGAAGCGGCCGGCGATCGCCCGCGCCACGGTCGCCGAGCAGTTGACGGTGGAGATCACCGCGATGTAGTTGCGCGTGCCGGCGCGGCCGCCGGGGCGACGGTAGCCGAGGAAGGTCCTGGGGACGGAAGCCGCCGGCGGATCGCTCGCTTCTGTCGCAAAGGCGAGGTCCCGGTCGAAGGCCCCGGCGCAGCAGTTGTGAACGTGGACGTGG
>JAFGKN010000731.1 GCA_016928605.1 Planctomycetota bacterium
CGCACCCAGCGGTCGCTCACGAAGAGCACGCCGTTGCCGCCGCTGTAGTCGACGAGATCTCGCATCCAGTAGTCGCCGGGCACCGCGGGGGTGATGCCGTGCAGGGCTTCCGGCGACTGGGCGGTGCCCAGGCCCAGGGCGTCCTCGCCGTCGGCTTGCAGGAACTGGCCGCCGAAGTAGAGGCTGGCGGCGGTGTCCTCGAAGCAGTCGACCCGGCAGGTGTAGCCCGCGTGGGGGCCGATGCCGAGGCCCGAGCCCGCCACCTGGAAGCCCTCGTCGGGGGTCCAGGTGGCGATGCCCCACATCAGCGCGCCGTCGATCATGTTGAAGCGGCCGCCCACCCAGAGCCGGCCGCCGTAGCTCTTCATGGCCCAGATGCCGGGGACGACGCAGTAGTCGTAGGGCAGGGTGCAGGTGGGCCCGTGGGTCTCCGCCTGCTCCCACTCCGTACCGGTCCAGCGAGCCAGGTTCCACATATGCTGCTCGTGGTCGCCGCCCTCGTCGTAGTGAGTGAAGCTGCCGCCGGCGTAGAGCGTGGCGCCCAAGTACTCGAAGCAGTAGACCGGGCCGTTGAAGTTATAATCGCCCATGCGCATCCACTGGCCGCCGGTCCAGCGGGCCACCCAGGGGGCCGGCTCGCCGCCGGCCTCGGTGAAGCTGCCGCAGACGAAGATCGCCGTCTCGGCCACGTACATGTTCGTGATCTCGCCGTTGACGCCCTCGGCCAGGGCGCTCCACTTGCGCCCGTCCCAGCGGGCGATGTTGTTGGCCGGCACCTCGCCCACCCGGTCGAAGTCCCCGGCGATGTAGACGTAACCGCTCCGGTGCCCGATCACGTTCACCTTGCCGTCGTAGCTGTCCTTCTTCACACCCGGCGGGTGGAAACCCTCCCACCAGTTCTCGTTCTGGGCCAGGGCGCCGCCCGCCGCTCCCAGAACCAGCCACAGACTCATCGACATCAACGCGATCCTGCTCACGCCCCGCATCGTCGCTCCTTTGGTCAGACGGATTGCTCCGGCGAAGGCCGCCGCCATCAAGGATACGCCACCGGCCGGCGGGGGACCAGCGCGATCCCCGCCAACTGATACACGGCGGCCCCGCCGCCATCACAGACGGAAGGCCATGAATCTGGTCATCCGGTGGCTCCTCGACGGGGCAACCGGTCACTCGGATCCCGCAAGGCGGACGGCCTCGGCGACGGTCTCCACGACCAGCTCGGGCTGTCGGAAGGGAATCATGTGATCGCTCCGCTCGGCGACGACGAGCACCGATCCCTCGATGGACGCGGCCATCTCGTCGAGAGACCTTTCCCAGGCCTCCTGCTCCGCTTCCATCGAAGAGGTCGGCAGGGCGGCCTTGATGATGAAGACCGGGATCCCCTCCGGAATGGCGGTCCTCTTCATGACCGCCACCTTGGGGCCGAGGCCTCCCTTGCACATGCGCACCAGGGCGAGCTGCTCCCTGGTGAGCTCCTCCGGCCGCGACGTATCGAAGGGAAGCGCACCCATCATGGGATGCCGGTCGCAGTATTCCACGCCCAGCGTCTCGACGAACTCCGCGTTGAAGGGATCGATGAAGACCATCCCGGCGACGGCGTCCGGGTTCTCGCTGGCCTCGATGCGGATCATCCATCCCCCGTACGAATGGCCGACGAGGATGACGTCCCGATCGAATCCGAGATGCTCCATCGCCTGCCACATCCACCGCGCCTCGGTCCGCATCTCGCAGGGATGCTCGGGCAGGTCGCTCGCTCCGAAACCCGCCCTGTCGTAGCTGACGATCGTGGCGCCGGTTCGCCGCGCGAGCTCCGGCGCGAGCGCGTCCCATTCGGAGAGCCCCATGCCGCCGCCCGCCTCGAGGAGGACGGTCGGTTCACCGCCCTCGATGACGCGGAAATTGAGCCGGAAATCCCCGACCGACACGAGCGTGTCGACGACCGTCGGTTCCTGGGCCTCGCCCGCCCGGACCGGAGCGGGAACGAGGCTCCCTCCGAACGCGATCAGGATGACTGTCGCGGACAAGACGATCATCCCGGTCTTTCTCTGCAGTGTGCATCCGTCCATGATACTCCTCGGATAATGCGTGTTCGTTTCTCGAGAATCAGTCTCCCGCGGCTGTACGGGAATATCAAGGAGGTGTTGCATGTCTTTCCCGCGGGACGCCGGATGGCTGGACGCCGCCGCTTGCGCCGTCCGGGCTGGCGCGAATCCCGAAATCGTGGTATCTTGCGAATCCACGATCGGGCTCCAGCCCGACAGCGGCAACAACAGGACCGCGGGCCTTCCGCCCGGGTCGCGCCGCCAAGCACCCCCTTCTCGCCCCTCACTGTTGTACGGGTCGGAAACACGGCCGTCCCGCGCCGGCAGCGCCCGCGCGTCACGGCGGAAGTTCAAGGTATCCATGCCCGATTCCCAGACCAGCGCCCGGACCGGCTTCGCCCGCTTCGGGCTCCACGACTCCCTGCTCCGCGGCGTCGCCGACGCCGGCTTCGCCTCCCCCCGCCCCATCCAGGACGAGACCATCCCCGCCGGCCTCGCCGGCCGCGACGTCCTGGGCCTGGCCCGCACCGGCACCGGCAAGACGGCGGCCTTCGCGCTGCCGCTGCTCGACCGCCTGCAGGGCCGCGCGCCCGACCGGCGCGGCAGGGGGCCCCGCGTCCTCGTCGTCGCCCCCACCCGCGAGCTGGCGACGCAGATCTCCGAGGAGTTCCGCCTGCTGATGAAGCACACCCAGCTCACGCTGGCGACCGTCTTCGGCGGCATCCCCGCCCACCGGCAGATCAGCCAGCTGCACCTGCGGCCGGAGATCGTCGTCGGCTGCCCCGGCCGCCTGCTCGACCTGCTCGGCCAGGGGGCCCTGCGCCTCGACCGCGTCGAGTCGCTGGTCCTCGACGAGGCCGACCACATGTTCGACATGGGCTTCCTGCCGGACATCCGCAAGCTGCTCGCCGCGCTGCCGCGGCGCCGCCAGAACCTGCTCTTCTCCGCGACGATGCCGAAGGCCGTGCGCGGGCTGGCGAACGACCTGCTCCACGACCCCCACGTCGCCGAGCTCGCCGACAGCGCGCCGGCCGAGACCATCGACCACGCGCTGGTGCTGATCCCCGAGCGCAGGAAGCGCGACCTGCTCCACCACCTGCTCGCCGGCAAGGACTGCGACTCGGCGATCGTCTTCACCCGCACGAAGCACCGCGCCAGGCGCCTGGCCCAGCAGCTCGAGACGGCGGGCATCCGCGCGGTGGGGCTGCAGGGCAACCTGTCGCAGCCCCAGCGCGACCGGGCCATGGCCGGCTTCCGCTCGCGGCGCTTCGACGTGCTCGTGGCGACGGAC
>JAFGKN010000732.1 GCA_016928605.1 Planctomycetota bacterium
CGCTGGATGCCGGGGGTGAGGAGCAGGAGGCGGACGGTCGGCTCGAGGATCGGCTCGCGGCGCTCCACCTTGCGCAGGCGGCCCCTCTCCCACTCGTAGCCGTCGCAGACGAACACCGCGCCGGGGTGGCGCTCGAGGAACTGCGGCGCGAAGCGCAGCGTGAGGCTGTGGGCGTGGTAGTCGAAATCGAGCCGCCCCGCGCGCATCGCCTGGAGGTAGCCGCGGATCTCGACCGGAACCGCCTCGCCGCGGGCGAGGTTCTGGCGGGCCTGAGGGCTCGTCTCGGGGATGACCGCTCCGTAAGCCCTCATCGAGGAGGGGGGATCGACCAGGATGTACTCTCCATCGACGATCCGGCCGACGCGCGTGCCGCCGTGCTCCCCCGGATCGTACGTGAGGAGGAACCAGCCCTTGGGGACCGCGCGCCCGTTGAGAGAGGCCGATCCGCGCAGGGTGCTCCCCTGGAGCGACAGCGCGAGCCGCGCCGATCCGCCCGCCGGTAGCACCACGTCCTCCCAGAGCGCCGGCAGCGGATCGTAGGGATCGCGCAGCCCCCACGTGACCCGGTATCCGCCGGGGCGGACGCCGCTGAAGAAGTGGAGGCCGAAGAGGTGCGGCTCGAGCTCGCCCAGCTCGGTGAGCTCCTCGGCGCCGCGCGAGAGGTCGCGGTAGTAGAGGCGGAAGCGGTGCGTCTCGGGCGCGATGCGGCTCCGGTAGCCGACGTCGATGGAGAGGACCGCCTCGGGCTCGAGCACGAGGTCGCGCGCGGGCGCGTCCCAGTCGATCGGATCCTCCACCGCGTCGCCGTGCCCGTCGAGGCGCGCGAGCAGCACGAGGCTCTCCGGAAGCTCGAGCGGCAGCGCCTCGAGCCGGAACACGCCCTGGGCGTCCGCCTTGGCGCGGTGCTCCAAGCGGGTCAGGTCGAGAGGATCACGGAGCGGATAGCGATGCGCGCGTCCGCGCTCGACGAGGGCCGCGGTCGCGCCGGCGGCCGGGGTGCCGTCGGGCCTGTAGACGACCCCCTCGAGCGAGCGCGTCTCCTCGAGGCGGATGATGCCGAGGTCGTGCGGCTCCCTCGCGTCGCGGTCGGTGAGGGCGAGATGCCGCGCGACGGCGACGCTCGAGCCCGCGAGGCGGAAGGTGAAGCGAAGGGTGAGGGGAGGGAAGCCGCCGGCCTCGAACCGGCCTCCGGCGACGGGGATCTCCAGCTCGCGGCCGTGGCGCACCGGCTCGGGGCGGAGGGGCTCCCACGAGACGAGGAGCACGCCGTCGACATCGACGCCGTCGTGGTCGAGGACGCGGCCGCGCGCGGCGACAGGGCGGTAGAGAGTCACCGGATCGGGGACGGGCTCCCCCGGGCCCAGCTCCACCGACGCGTCGAGGAATCCGGCGGCCTCCACCCGGAACCGCGTCGCGGAGCGCGGAGTGACGCGGACGAGGACCGCGCCCGGCGCCCGCCCCTCAGGATCGCCGCCGGCGAGGGCGCCCAGCGCCGGAGGGAGAGCCGGATCGACGCTCGCGCCCTCCACCGGCCGCCCCTCCGCGTCGACGATCCGCGTCTCGACCCACTCCTCGGACCCCGGCGACCGCTTCGCCTCGACCGCGATCCGCCCGCCGAAGCGGTTGGGGACGTACCAGCCGCAGCTCTCCTCGCGGCCGCTCTCGTCGCGCCAGCGGAGCTGGTAGCGGCCGTGGCGCAGGTTGTCGATGAAGAGGCGGTGGTATCCCAGCCGGAACCTCGCGATCGACTCGATGCCATCCTCTCCCTCGAGGCTCACGTGGACCGGCGGGGCGACCTTGCCGAGTCCGTCCGCGACAAACGTCACGTCGCCCCGCGGGCGCGGGGCGAGGCGCAGCTCCCCGCAGTCGAAGAGCGCCGGGCCCGACACGCGGCTGCGCACGGCCTCCGCCGCCGCCTCCGTGGGCGAGAGCACGCTCACGTGGACGCCGATCGCGCCGCGCAGCTCGCGGATGCTCCCGAAGCGGCCGTCCGGCGTGAGCGGGTAGGGAGGCATCGCGACGGGCATCGACGCGCCGGCGATGGTGTAGCGCTCGACGACCGTGCATCGCACCGCGGTGAAGGCGTCGACGTCGAGGACGCGCCCCCAGACGCGCACCTCCTCCACCTCTGTGCGCTCGACGGAGATCTCGAGGGGCTCGTCGAGCTCGGCCTCGAAGAGATCGACGCGCCGGAGGACCGGCCTGAGCGCGGGCCCGTCGACGGCGATCGAGTACTGCCCGCGCTGGAGGCCTCCCGCGAGGGCGCGCCCGCTCTCGTCGGCGGCGTAGATCTGCTCCTCCTCAGGGGCGTCGACCGGGCTGATCGAGATCCGCGCTCCGCGCAGCGCATCGCGTTCCTCGCCGACCAGCCGCACCTCGCGGGTCCAGCCCCTCTCGAGGATCACCGCCCCGAGGTCGACATCGCGCTGGCCCGCCAGCCGCTCGGGAATCTCCAGAAGCGCGGGCAGGTAGCCCCTCGTCCGCACGCGGAAGGGATCCCCGGGGCCGGGCAGGCTCCCGCGCAGCTCGACCCCGCCGCCGGGCTCGAGGCGGGTGA
>JAFGKN010000131.1 GCA_016928605.1 Planctomycetota bacterium
GACACATCTCGCGCCCCGTCACGGTGGAGCTGCTCCGCGAGGCGGACCGCGTCTACGCCATGACGGCGTCCCAGAGAGACGCGCTGGATCAGATGGACCCCGCCTGCGCCCCCCGGATCCGCCTGCTGGCGGAGGACTGCGTCCCCGATCCGATCGGCGGTGATCTCGCCGCGTACCGCGGATGCGCGGCGGCCATCTCGGCAGCGGTGGAGAAGATCCTGAGCGAGATATAGGAGTCCGACGCGTCAGCCGGCCGTCGTCTCTGCGGCGCCGCCGGCATCCGGCTCCGCTTCACCCGTCGTCTCGAGGGACCTGCCGTAAGCTCGCACTTCCACGTCCCTCTTCCAGTCGCGGAAGTAGGTCCTCTCCTTCTCGGCGAGCAGCTCTCTTTCCAGACCGGAGCGGTATCTGTCGAACTCGGCGGGATCCGGCTTCACCGTGTCGTCGAACCGAACGAGGTAACAGAGGCCCTCCTCCTTGTCTCCAGCGAAGGCCACCGCGCCTCGAGTCTCGATCGCGAACGCCGTCTCGCGCAGGACGCGGTCGGAGGGATGCGTCACGAGATCTTCCTGCGGATCCTCTTCACCGGAAGCCTTCTCCTTCTCCCCGTCGCTCTCCGGCGCCGGCACCCGGATCTCCGGCCCGTACGCCGCCGACGTTCCGGGGAAGATCCCGCCGACGAACCGCGAGCTCTCGATCTCGCCGGTGCGGACGGTTGAGCTCACGCCCTCGGCCACCTCGACCTCGAGTGTCTGTCCCACCAGGTCCTCGAGCTTCTTCTCTCCCGAGTTGACGGCCTTCAACTCCGCCTCCAGCGCGCTGGACAGGATCTCCGCGAGCCGCTCGCGCTCCAGGCTCTCCCTCACCCGTCCCTCCATCTCCTTGAAGGCGGAGCGGTGGGGATCGATCACCCGGACATCGCGGAAGTAGACGTACCCCTTGCCGTCGGGAAGGATCTGGTGGTTCTGCAGCGCGCTGCGCTGCGTCTCGCTCAGATCCATCTCCTGCTCGGCTGTCCTGTACCAGCTGTCGACCACGCTCCGGATGTACGCCTCGCCGAAGGCCTCCTCGGCCTGCTCCTGGGTCGAGGCCTGGACCTTCGCCACCCTCAGAAAGGGATGCTCCTTCTGGAGATCCTCAAACGTCGAGGCCTGGGCGGTCGTCCCGTCGGCCTCCGCCGTGGGATACAGCCGCTTCTTCACCTCGCGCGCGAAGTCCCGGAGGTCCCGGTCGGTTCTCTCGTCGATCAGAGCCTTTCGCACCTGGTCGCGCACCTCGGTCAGCGGGCGGTAGATCATCGCGTCGCGCGCCTGCTGCTCCTCGGCGGTGCGCAGGCGGAACTCCCCCTCGTCGGGCGGGATGTAGGGCTTCAGGTACCTGTTCCTGCCGGCGAGGTAGGAGTCCTCGATGTCCTGATCGGTGATCGAGGCCTCCACCTGCGCCTCGAAGTGCTCGCGCGGGATGAGCAGGTAGTCGCAGGCGATGGACAACGACCGGAAGAAGCCCTCTCGATTCGCATCGAAGTGATGCTCGACATCCTCGCTGGTGATCGAGGCGGCCACCTTCTCCCGGAGATCGTCCGTCGGCTCGACGGGCAGCCAGCTCAGCGCGCGGCGCTGGAGCCTCTTGCTGTAGAGATCGTACACATCGTCGAGGGAGACGTTCACGCTCGCCTTGACGTACTCATCGAGCAGCGAGACGAGAAGCACGTCTCGAAGCGCTTCCTCGAAGGCGATGGGAGTCAGGCGGACATCGCCGCGCGGCATGCGGGCCATGGCCTCGCGCACCATCTGCGCCCAGCCCTGGACATCGAAAGCGCCGCTCGTCTCGAGCTCCTTGGCGATCTCCTGCTGGAGCTGGAAGAACTCCCAGCGAGCGTTCTGCGATGTCAAGTCTGTGCCGCGGGCCTCGAGCTGCTCGCGGGCCCGGATGATCGCGGTGTACTCCCTCCAGATTCTGCGGCGCCATTCGCCGAGCTCGGCATCGCTGATCCGTAGTCCCAGCCGCTGGGCCTCTTTCAGATAGACGTGGAACTGGAGCGGCGCGATATCGACGCGGTATCCGCTGTCGTCTGCGCGGGGGAACACGAGCGATTCCGTTCGCGTCCGCGACGCATAGGCGCCGCCGGCGAGGGTCAGGACCGCCTGGAGCTCGCGCTCGATGGCGTCGAAATGCGACTTGGTGAACCTCTCGCCGAACACCTCGTACAAAACCCTATCGCCCGTCCTGGGGTTCCAGACCTGAGCCACCTGCGGAAACGCGAAGGTGAAGGAGAGGGCTGCGAGGAGAACCACCCAGAAGACCTTCTGGTTGGCATCGATCCACAGCATGAAGCGTTCCCAGGCGTTGGGTTGTCTTTGACGTTGTTTGGCCATCAGCGGTCTCCAGCCCCCGGAGGGCTGCTCTCGTGGGGATATCTCGAAAACGATGGCTCGCCATTCTACCAGAGGGACGCCGGATGGGTAGTGCCTCGGGCCTTTTGAGCGCACCTTGCTCCCGCTCGGCCCTCCGCGGCGCAAGTGCCTGGAAATCCAGAGCTTGCCGGCCTGACTGCAGGACGCCGACAGCGCCGGCCCGAGCGCGGATCAGGGCTCGCCGTCCGGCGAGAGGAGCGCGCGGGCCCGCGCCACCGACTGGAGGTCCTCGGCGAAGCGCTCGCAGACCTCCTCCCAGAGACGGGCCGCCTCGTCCCGCCTCCCTCGGGCCGCGAGGCAACGCCCCAGCGCGATCAGACCCTCGGGCTCCCAGAGCCCCTCGACCGGCGGGGCGAGCAGGGCCTCGAGATCGCCGGCAGCGTCCCCCGGGCGCCCCTCCTCCAGCAGGCTCCGCGCCCGGAAGTAGCGGGCCGTGGCCGTCAGGGCTGGAGCGCTCTCTCCATCGATCAGCCGCCCGAGCCGGACCCGAGCCTCGGCCGGCTCTCCGGCCTCGAGCAGCCGCACCGCCCGGCGGAGGTCATCGATGGCGCCGGGGGGAGCCAGGGCGTCGACGCGACCGACGGCGGCGGCCGCGAAGTCCCGCCGGAAGCCGGCCGCGCCGCCGCGCCACTCCTCGCCGAGCAGCCTCTCGAGATCCTCCCGCTCGGCGAGCCGCTCGACGAGGACTCCGAAGCGGCTCTCGCCCAGCGCCAGAGCGAGCAGATCGACGGCCAGGTAGCTCTCGGCTGGCGAGGGCCGTCGCGCCCGGCCTCCGCCGGACTCCGCGCCGAGCCCGCGGAGGAAGCTCGCGGGCGGGCGGCCGGCGAGTACAGTCACCGCGATCCTCGCGTGGAGCCTCGAGTCTCCCTCGCGCGAGGCGAGCAGCGCCAGCCCCTCCCGGAACCAGGGGGGGATCTCCTCGTAGCGCCGGCGGCTTCCCCGCCGCGAGGCGAGCAGGGCGTGCGCGGCCTCGTGGAGCACCACGGCGCCGGCGCGAGAGGGGCGGGCGAGGTAGCGAGGGCCGGGGATCTCGACCAGGACGCGGTCGCCTTCGAAGCGGATGCGCCCGGCGGCGAACCGGCCGGCGTCGCCCGCGTCGCCGGGGGGAGCGGGCAGCCGCCCGGTGATGCGCCACGCGACCGGAAGCCGCCCCGGCCGGAGACCGAATCGGCTCCGGAGCGAGCGGTGAGCCTCGATCCAGGCCGCGCCGATGCGGGCCGCCAGGTCACCGACCCGCGGATCCCCCCTCAGCTCCTCGGCGACCGCGATCTCCCCATCCCCGCCGGCTTCCGCGGCGGTCCCCCGAGCCGCGGGCAGCGCCAGAAGCGCGAGAAGCAGCACGAGGCCCCACGGACCTGCTCGCGCTCGCCCCGCCGGCCGCCCGGGACAGCCGCGCGGA
>JAFGKN010000733.1 GCA_016928605.1 Planctomycetota bacterium
AGCTCCTCGAGGTTGTACTCCAGCGAGCTCTCGGAGCTCTTCAGCCTCCAGTCCGCGCGCTTGCGCAGCATCTCGAGCTCCACCTTCAGAAACCGGAGCAGATCCTCGTCGGCCTTGGCCGCCGCGTGGCGGGCGTCCTCGAGGTCGAGGGGCAGCGACGACTCGAGCCACTCGAGCTCCAGCTCGCTCTCCTTCAGCTCGAGGGCCGAGAGCTCGAGGCCAGCCTCCAGGTCGCGGATGGCCTCGTCGATGGAGCGGAGGTCGAGCGCGATGAGGACATCCCCCTTGCGGACGCGCGCTCCGTGGCTCACCGCCTCGAGCACGGCGAGATCCTTCCACTCCTGAGGCCGCAGCGAGATCTCGTGCAGAGCCCGCGACTCGAAGACGCCGTCGAGCGAGACCTCGATCCGCAGCGGCGCCTTCTTCACGGTGAAGGTCGTCTCGGCGGGCGGCGGAGCGTCGCCCGGCGGCGCCTCGGCCTCGGGCTCCTCCGCAGCGGCGGGGAGGAGCAGAGCGAGCGGTAGCAGGGCGGCGGACAGGAAGGGGCATCGCAGCAGGGTGAGCATCGCAATCCTCGCTTGGAGTGGCACGAAGCCGCGCGGGCGCCGAGCGGCGGCCGCCGGCCGGATCTCCGATTTCCGGAGCCAACGATACCGAAGTACGGGACGTTCCGCTATCTCTCTCCTTTCTCGACACGCGGCACCGGCGAGCTGAACGGTATCGCGACCGAGCTGGAGCGGCGGGAGGGAAATCCGGGCGATATCGGACGAAGGAGACGAAGGAGCGGAATCGCCGCGCGTCCGGGCGCTGGCGCGACAGCTCTTCCGCCTGGCCGGATCAGGAAGCGGGGACGGAAGCTCGCCGGCGGGAGCGCGCGGCATGCCGGCCGGGATGCGCCGCCTTCGGCTCGCGCCCCTCGATCGTCCTCGCCGGAGTCCGCGCCCCGGCCTTCTCCTCCAGCACGCCGACCTCCACGCGCGGCAGCCGGCTCTTGAAGAGGCAGAGGACCTCCCACGGGATGGTGCGCAGGAGCCGCGCCCAGTCCTCGACGGTGATCGCCTCCGCTCCGTCGCGTCCCAGGAGGGTGACCGTCTCCCCCGGCCGCGCGTCGGGCACGGGGCCGAGGTCGACGACGAGCTGGTCCATGGTGATACGGCCCAGCTGCTGGAGGCGTCGTCCCCTCACGATCACCTCCAGCCGCTGGGACAAAGTCCAGGGAACGCCGTCGGCGTATCCGATCGGCACGACGGCAGCGCGCATCCGGCGGGGAGCGACGAACGCGCCTCCGTAGCTGACGCCCGCGCCCTGCGGCACATCCTTCACCTGCGAGAGCCGGCTGCGGATCGCCAGGGCCGGCCGCAGATCGGCGCGGCCCGTGAGGTGCCGCGCGGGATAGATTCCGTAGAGGGCGATTCCCACGCGCACGAGATCGTAGTGAAGCGACCGATCGGCCAGGGTGGCCGCGGAGTTTGCGAGATGGAGGAGGCAGGGCGACAGCCCGAGCGACTGCATCTCCGCCGCGGCCTTCTCGAACCGCTGCCGCTGCTCGTTCAGGCTCGAGGCGTCGGGGCTGTCGGCGGCGGCCAGGTGGGAGTAGATCCCGCTCGCGCGGATCAGCTCGATCTCGCGCAGGCACCGGGCGAAGCGGCCCGCCTCGCTCCAGTGGAGACCCAGGCGGCTCATGCCGGTGTCCAGCTTGACGTGCGCCTCGAGCGGCAGGCTCGCCGGGGAAAGGAGGCCTCGCTCCGCCAGGTTCTCGAGGTCGTCCGCCAGCTCGCGGGCGTGCCCGGGAGAGCAGACCGTGGGGATCAGCTTCCAGTGGGCCAGCGCGTGCACCGAGTCGCGGCCCTGCACGTAGCCGAGGACGAGGATCGGCTGGGGGATGCCGGCCCGCCGCAGCTCGATGCCCTCTTCGATCGTCGCCACCCCGAAGGCCGACGCGCCGCTCCAGGAGAGGGTGGGCGCCACCGAGGCGGCGCCGTGCCCGTAGGCGTCCGCCTTGAGGATGGCCATCAAGGCGGAGCGCGGGGAAAGGACCCGCAGCATCTCGCGGACGTTGTGAGCCAGGGCGGCGTGGTCGACCTCGATCCACGCCCGTGCATCCCTGGGGATCCTCACCTGGGGCATGGTTTTCTCTTCACTTCGTTT
Source organism: Planctomycetota bacterium (assembly GCA_016928605.1). Classification (GTDB taxonomy): domain Bacteria; phylum Planctomycetota; class UBA8108; order UBA8108; family UBA8108; genus JAFGKN01. The sequence continues at coordinate 2,149 of JAFGKN010000733.1, forward strand.
CAGCAAGCCCCCGGGCTTGCCGCGGAACAAGATAGAGCGTTTTCGCCGCGGAATCAAGAGGCCGTTTCACTTTGAGTGAAACAGGCGCTGCGCGCCGGGCGCGTCTCCGAGCTGTCGGCGGATGGAGCTCTCGGGCTGGCCTTCTGGATCCCCGGGACGGATCCCCGCAGCCGGGCCGACGGCCATCTCGCACCTCATCTGCCACGGCGGCGCGCCCGGCACCGTTTCCCGATGGCCCCTTCGCTCTTGCAGCGCCGAAGCCCGGCGCGCCCGGGGCGAGCACTCCCGCGCTTCCCTGGGAACACCGCGCTCCGGCACGCCGCGATGCTCTCCCGAGCTCGACTCCTGCCGCTCAGCGCGCGCGCCCGCGGATCTCCGCCGTGACCCTCGCGACGAACTCCTCGAGCGCGACGGCTCCCTGCTCGCCGGCTCCGCGCCGGCGC
>JAFGKN010000734.1 GCA_016928605.1 Planctomycetota bacterium
CCCTTCGAGAGCCCCGCCGCTTCTGGCTGGAGCCGCCGGGATCTCTCGCGGTGCGGTGTTCCCGCTGGACCTCGGAGCCGCCCGCGCGAGCCACAGGACTCTCGCACGCGGCCGCCGCCGGAGGCTCGGACTCCTCGGCGTCCCGGATGACGGCGTCGAGCGTGAGCTCTCCGAACGCGCTCAGAGAGAGCCGGCGGCTCTCGCGAAACAGCCGCCTCACGCGTCCGGTCACGGCGCTGTCCGCCGCCGCGCCCTCAGCCTCGAGGTCCTCATCGAGCTCCGGCATCCGCGAACCGGAGTCGAGCCAGCCCACGAGGTCGCGCAGCAGGATCCGGTCCGGCGCGCGGGCCGGCAGGAAGACGCCGGGCGTCCGCGGGTCCTCCACGACGTACCCCTGCTCGGCGAGGTCCGCGGCCAGCCGCGCCAGGACTTCCTCCGGCGCCTTCAGCCGCGCAGCGATCCACTCGACGGAGGGGGGCTGCGCGCCGCGCGAAAACGCGTCCCCGACGAGCGCCAGAAAGCAAGTCCCGAGGTACGCCGGAGAGTCGCTCCGGCCGCGAAACAGCCGGCGGCCCATGGCACGGCGGAGCGACTGGAGGTTCTGGTGCGCGTAGCTGATCTGTCCGCCCCAGAGGATGATGACCCAGGTGACGTAGAGCCAGATGAGGAAAAGAGGCACGGCCGCGATCTGCTCGTAGAAGCTGGTGACCGTGGCCGCCCGGCGGACGTACACCCCGAAGCCGTGCTTGGAGATCTCCCAGAGCAGCGCGGCGCTGAGCCCCCCCCACCCTGCGCTGGTCAGACGGACCCTGGTCGAGGGTAGGAAGATGTAGAAAAGCGAGAAACCGATGAAGCCGATGAAGAAGGGAACGACGAACCCATAGGTGATCTTGAGGAGCTCGTGAGCCTCCGTGAACTGCTGGACGTAGCCGTCCACCGAGATCGAGACGAGCATCAAGAGGGGACTCGTGGAGAGCAGGACCCAGAAGACGGTGGCCTTCTGAAAAAAGCTCCTGGAGCCCCGCACGTTCCATATGCGGTTGAAAACCCTCTCCGCGGTGACGAAGACGCCAAGAGCCGCGAGGAAAAGGCCGAGCACGGCCAGGATGTTGATGACGCCGGTCGGGCTCCGGCTGAAGGCCTCCTTGGAGATGTACGTCTTCAGCCAGATCGCGAGGTCCTCCTGGTGCTCAGGAGCCACGAACTTGAAGAACTGGTCCTCGACGAAGCGGATGATGCTATCGCCTCCGCCCAGTCTGCCGGCGATGCTGACGAAGAGCACCGCCAGGGGGATGAGGGAGATGATGGTGGCGAAGGTGAGGCTGGCCGCGCGCTCGAAGCAGAAGTCCCGCCGGAACTCCGAGCCGGACAGGTAGAGCACGCGCGCCGCGTTCACCAGCCGCATCCTGATGCCGCGCAAGCGATCGAGGTCTTCCGAGAAGAGACAGGTCTTGATCTTCGAAAGCTTGGGCAAGGCTCTGCACCCGAGATGATTCCGCGGCCGAGGAGAGAGAGATGATGGAATGGATATCGGGTTCGCCGCAAAAAAAAATGCAGCCGTTCAGGCCTCCGCCAGGCGCTCACGGCCGAGCAGGGGCCCGAGGGGGGAGGCTCGCGATGTCGCTCCTCGACCGAGTCTGCCGATGCCGCTCAGGAGGCCCGGCTGCGGGGAGCCGGAACGGTCAAAAAAAATCCCCTCATCGTCCCTACTCGATGAGGAGGTGTTTGGGTCTGAAATAAACGAGGAAAAAGGAGGAACCTACCGATGGGAGCGTAGGGATAGGTAGGTTGATTTGGTTAGTCGGCTGCTGCTCTCGATATCGGAATCTCGTGTCTCTTTCTTTGGCGCATTTTGTCTTTTTTTTCAGACTCGCACGCGCCGCTCAGCCCCCACGCCTCCTCCGAGCCCCCGGACAAGCCTCACCCTGCGGCAGGAACAGGCCCCTTCCGGGACGCACGCCCGGCGGCCGCACCGCCCCGACCGGCGAGCTCGGGTCCCCTCTGCGCGAGTCTTCATCCACCTCTTCTCGATCCGACCACCGGCCTCGAGAAACGACTCCCTGCGCACTTCTGCTGCGCCGCGGGCTCTCTCTCCCGCAGGCCGGTGACTCCCTGAAATCCCCTGGCTTCTCCCGGCTTCCCTTCTCTCTTTTCCGACCGGACATCTCCCGGTACGGGCGGCACGCTACCTCACGGACACCGAACGGTCAAGCAGTTTTCCGAAAATTTCCCGAACAACTTCCGTAAATCCACCCCCTGCGGTCCCCTGGTCGTGCAGGCCCCCCTCTGCCTCGATGCCGGCCCTCAGCACCGCCCCGGGCCAGGGCAGGAAGGCAGCGCAGTCCAGTGAATAAATCCTGGCTCCCGCCGTCCCAAGGGTGTACCAGGATGGAGGTGATACGCCAGTGCAGCCGCTCGAGCGGACCAGCCAGCGAAATCCTGAGGCTCGGATCCTCCGGTTCGACGCTATGACTCAGCCGAGCCGGCCAGCGGGGTCCGCCACGCGAGGAGCGAGAGTGCGGGACGCCTCCGACGACGAAGACATCCGCAAGGTCGAGGAGTTCCTCAGGGGGGACTCGAAGGCCTTCGAGTTCCTCTTCGACAAGTACCACGACAAGGTCTACTCCATCGCCTACCGATTCGTGCGCAACAGGGAAGACGCGCTGGACGTGGCGCAGGAGGTCTTCCTGCGCGTCCACCTCGGACTCGGCAGCTTCAAGTCCGGCTCCCGCTTCTTCACCTGGCTGTACCGCATCGCGGTCAACCGCGCGATCGATTTCACGCGCCGCCGCAAGGTCCTTCCGATCTCGGGCTCGGAGTCGTTCGATCTGGAGAACTGGGCTGAGGACCCCGGCCGCCGGACGCCGAGCCCGCTGGAGGTGGCGCAGGAGAGGGAGATCGAGGAGCGGCTGGCCGAGGCCGTGTCGCGCCTCTCGCCGAAGCACAGGGCCGTGTTCGTCCTCCACGCGTCCGAGAACCTCTCCTACAAGGAGATCGCCGAGGTGCTCGACTGCAACATCGGAACGGTGATGTCGAGGCTTTTCTACGCGAGGAAAAAACTGCAGGAGATACTGGCCGGATTCGGCTTCGACCTTCTGGGCACACAGAAGGGCCGGTGACGCCGAGAGGCATCGTTTCGAAGATACGCGTTGATAGAGAGACAGAATCCCATGTCGTGCAAAGAATACGCCTGGAAGATCGGCCCTTACGTCGATGGCGAGCTTCCTTCCGGAGAGAGAAACGGCGTCGAGGCCCACATCCAGCGCTGCGAGGACTGCCGCGAGATGGCTATGAGCTTCCGCGCTCTCGACCGGCTGGCTGGAGGCGTGGAGATCCCCTCCGTCTCCGGGCGCGAGTGGGCAGCGATGCTCGAGGCGGTCACGGCGTCCGCTCCTGCGCAGCCGGCGCTGCGCACGCGCCGAAGCTGGGAGTGGTTGCTCCCTGTCGCCTCCGCCGCGGCGCTCCTGCTCCTCAGCCTGTTCATCGGCAAGACCTTCTTCGAAGGGCAACAGCGCGCGGGGGGAGATGTCCCCTTGGCGGGCCAGGAGAGCGGCGTTAGCGGTCGGTCCCCCCTGGCGGACAAGCCCGGCCCGAGCCTCCAGGAGCTGCCAGAGGAAGAAGAGCTGCAAGAGGAATCAGTGGTCGATCCGCGCCGGGCGGACTCCCGGAACGACCCCGCGGGACAAGGCTCGGACTTCTGAGATCCTCGCGGCGCGGCCCTGGCTCGAGCGGAGCGCCGCCGCACGATCAGGCGTGGGCAGTCTTCATGCCGCAGAGCCAGGCCGCTCCCAGCACTCCGAGGAAGAGGAGCGCCTTGACCCAGGGCGCGTCGAGCCATACGGCCCAGCGGATCGCGATGCGCGCGATCGTCGTCGGACGGGTCAGGGTGAGCATGGTGGTCTCCGGAGCGGTTGCCCGCGCGGGGATATAGAGAAGCCGCTGCGCTGCTCCTCGCGACGGAGCAGCCTGCGCGTTCTGGAAAAGAGTACCATCCCGCCGGGGAGCCGGCACCCGGCCCCGGGAGGCCCGGCGACGCGGTCTCTTCCCTACTCCGCTTCGGCAAGTTGCCCCCCCCGAGTTGAACCCGAAGCGGCGAAAAGTCTTGCGGCCGCGCGAAAATCATCTAAAATGCTGCGAGTCAGTCCGTAAGTACTTTTCGCGTTTGGAGTTTCTGGCTTTCGGACCAGGAGGGAAGGAAGTGAAGACGCAGCGAACTCCCCACTCATCCGCGCGCGCCCGCTCCGGCGCGCTCGCCGTCGCATGGATCGGCATGATCTTCGCAGGGCTCGGCTGCACTCCGGAAATCCGCAAGAGCGGTGATTATCAGACCGGACTCGAGGTCGAAGACCTGCCGGTCTATCCGGGCTTCGAGCTGGCCAAGAGCGAAGTGTACCGCCCCCCCATCGAGGACGAAGGATTTCGCTCGTCCGTGAGTTACTATCACGGTCAGGGGAGCATCGGAGAGATCGTTCCCTTCTACGTGGAGACGATGCCCGGCTTCGGCTGGAAGTTCCAGGAATCGATCTACAAGTCGGACGACGAGAGCCGCCTCCTCCGCTTCTACAAGGAAGACACGGTGGCCTGGATCCGTGTCTACCGCGGTTACAATCCGGTGAGAGGCGGCTATGCCACGGTCGTCGAGGCCCGGATCAGTCCTCGCCGGCTGGAGTCGTTCGATCTCGAGGAGTACTTCGGCATCAGCCGCAAGACGGCTCCCGCTGAACCGAAGTCGGAGAGCAGCCGAGAGCCGTCGATGCCGGGCGACCCGAACCGAGCACCTTCGAGCAGCGAGAACACCGCCCCTCGTATGACACCGGATGCCTACGATATCGAGCCGGCGAGCGCTCCGCTGGACGGAGATGCTTCTCCGGCCGTGCCAGGGCCCGGTGAGTGATGCCGTGAGACGGCTCGCGGATGCTTGGGGAACGAACGCGCAGCTCGGCGCGGGGGGATAGTTTTCTTCCGTCGGGACAGCAGGATCATTGCCTTGAAAAAAAGAGCGATCAAACAAAGCAGGCATGGCGGCCCGGGACAGACGTCGGGAGCGCCGCTGGAAGGCGGCGACGTGGGTCACCTCGATGAGAGTCTCACGCGGCTGGCGAGAAAGACCGGCGCGGGCATCAAGAAGCACTGGAAGCTGCTGACCGCCGCGGCGGCGATTGTCACCCTGGCCGTCCTGATCGTCCAGGTGCAGTCGAGGCTGAGCGAGACCCGTGCCGAGCAGATCAGCAGACGGCTCTACGAGCTGACGCTGCCGCCTCGGCCCGGTGAAGAGACCGAGCCAGAGATCGACGACATCCGAAGGCTCGTCGCCGACGTCGAGGGGACCCACGCCGAGAAGGCGGTCATCAAGATGGCGGGCGGCTACCTGGCGCGCCAGGCCGAGTCCTTCGCGGAGAAGGCTCGAGAGGAAGAGGACGCGAAGCCGAACGACGCCGACGCAACTGAGGCGAGCGACGCGAAGGCCACGGCCGCCGCGCTCTTCGACGCCGCCGTGGAGATCGTCGAGCGCGGCCAGGCTCGGTTCCCCAGCGACACCCGGGACGTCGGGCCGTGGGCCGAGAGTCTGCTGCAGAGGATCCGCACGGTGCGGGACCGCAGCTGGATGCCGGCCCCTCGGAGCTTCGGCCTGAGGCCTCCTCCCCCACCCGCAGAGGATGAGGCGCAGCCGCCAGACGAAGAATCTCGCGAAGCGGGCCCCGCCGCCGGAGCCGCTGCCGCCGAGAGTGAGCCCCAGGAAACTGAAGAAACCGAGGAAATCGAGGCAAACGAGACAGCCCACGAGCCCGAAGAAACCGGGGCGGTGGAAGTGCCCCCGGAGGAGAGAGGCTCCCAGCCGCCGGCCGGGGGAGAAACCGGTGCGGCGGAAAGCGGCGAGGAGCCGCCCGCGACCGCCACGACAGGCGCCTCCGGGCCCCCGAGCGCCGGGAAGTGAAAGGCACGCAGGGGTGCCGCTGAAGAGCCGGCACGCGGAAGCCGACCATCCGGGATGGCGGGATCCTTCACAGCCTCCCTGAGTTTCGGGTAACCGTTCAGGCCCGCGGTGAGGCCTCAGTCGAGCCGGTGCCTGCAGCGTGATGCATGCGCCGCTCGCGGGCGGAAGCTGCCGACGCCGGACGAGAACCTGGCGCGGCGAAGGGGCCCGAACGGCTGCTGTTTCGAAAGG
>JAFGKN010000132.1 GCA_016928605.1 Planctomycetota bacterium
CGCGGCCGCGCTGCTCGCCCTCTCCGTCTGGCGCTCTGCGAGGAAAGGAGCCATCTCCTCCGCCGAGAGCTGGATCGGACAGATCTCGACACAGAGGAGGGCCTGGAGCTTCTTCACGCCCTCCACCTTGACGATCGGATCGGAGGCCATCAGGATCGCACGATAGCCGGGAGGCGGGAAGAAGAGGAGCAGGTTGTAGCGGTCGACGAGCTCCGGAGGGATCTTCTCGAGCAGCTTGCGGTGCACCCGCAGCCTGGAGACCTCGACTGGACAGGGTATGGGGCTCTTCTCCGTCTCGCTGCTCCAGACGAAGTCCTCGCCAGCCGCGAGCTTGGCCATGAAGACCTGCAGGTCGTTCTCCTTGACCAGCCCCAGCTTCTGAAGGACCCCGATCAGGTGGCCGCCCACCGAGGCCTGATAATCCAGGGCCGCCCGGAGCCTTCCCGCGGAGAGTAGCTTCCTCTTGAGGATCTCCTCGGCGAGCTGTGCATCCGTCAACCCGAGCTTCTTCTGAAGATTCTCCATCGTCGCCTGCCAGTAGGCCGAGTTGTCCCTGCCGCTCGAGCTGCATCGGATCGGCGCGCCGGATCCGACCGCTGCGGCGGCAGCCTCGTGAGTTTCAGCGCCTTTCCCTCACGCCGCTAGGAACTGCGCGAGCAGTCGGTCCCCACCTCGTCCGGCTGTCGATCGTCGTCCCCTCCGATCACGCCGTCCACCATCACCGAGTCGAGAAACGCCGGGGACTCGAGCACCGTCTGACACCGGGGACAACGGTACTCCTCATCCGGCGAGAACTCCACGACCCGGAAGTGGCCGTCGCACGTCGGGCAACGCCCCATCTTCCAGCCTCGCTCCACGTACACCTCCTGAATATCCTCCACAGCGACCTGTCCCCTCGAGACGAGCACTTCCGACAGGCTGAAGTGAAGGTTGAGCTGCCGCAGGTACTGCTGCTCGAGGACAGCGCTTTCCAGCCCTTCCAGGTCGAGGAGCCCTCGGGCGAGCAAGAGCCGCCCCAGCTCCCTATCCACGAGGGCTGAGTCATCCGTGCTCCTGAGGAACCTGCGGACCTTCTTCTTCCGGATATCGAGGATCCGGCCGAGCTGATCGCTGGTCAGATAACCTTCCTCCAGAAGAACCTGTCCGATGCTCTTCGAGGAGCCGCCTTCGCGCTGCACCTCGATGCACCTCTCCAGCTCCTCCTTGGTCAAGTAGTTGTTGAGAAGCGCGATGCGCCCGAACAGATTCTCGTCGAACTTCGACATCGAGAGCTCCACCCAGCGATCGCTGTGTCCGCTCACGGGCGATGCGCTTCCCTGGGGCTTCAGCGGCCCGGGACCGTGCCTTCGCAGACGCGACACGGGTCCCCTCCGGCCTCCGAGCACCGCCTGCGCCGAGGGACGGAGCGGACCGGGCGCAAAAACAGATCAAGCCGCTGCCCGCTCCGCTCAGCGGCGCTGAACGGTCGCCAATCGCTTTGAACCGATGCAGCGTACGATGACGGCCCTTGCAGCGCCAGCGCGCGCCGCTCCAGGAGACGCTCTCAAGGGCCGGCGGCAAGGCGTGCTCTCGGGAGGCGTTACCGGCCCGCCGTGGTTTGAATTGCCCCGTGCCCCAAGGTATTGTTCTCCGGACAGTTTTCGCCTCTTTCTCCGCGATGGAGGCCCCTGGACAGCCGGGGGCGGGCGGAGGGGTACGGGCTCCCTGCGGTGCGCGAGCCGGTCGATCATCTGAAGCTGCGGTCACTCGATGCTCAAAGGCAATCTATCTGGGTTCAGCCTGGGAGAGCTCCTCCAGTCGCTCGCGGTCAGTCGCCGGACGGGGACACTCAAGATCATCCTCCCCGGATCGGAGACCAAGCACCTCTACTTCGAGGAGGGAGACCTCCGTTTCTTCTCCCACGGAACACCGCGGACGCCGCGCATCGGCCAGCTGCTGCGCAACAGCGGACTGCTCGACGAGGATCAGCTCAAGGAAGCGGTCAAGGAGGCCAAGGCCTCCGGCCGCCTGCTGGGCAAGGTCCTCTTGGAGCAGAATGTCATCTCCGAGGATGACATCCGCCGCGCTCTTCAGCAGAAGATCTCCGAGGAGGTTTACGATCTCTTCGGCCTGGAGGAAGGAGAGTTCGAGTTCGAGCCCGACACCTGCCCCGAGGAGATCTTCGACTCGCTGCAGAAGTCCGTGCCCCTGCGGATCCACACCAGCCCCTTGATCATGGAGGGGCTTCGACGCCTCGATGAGTGGACCCGCATCCGGACCGTGATCAAGACGGAGAACGAGATCTTCGATCTCGGCCCCCAGGGTATTCCGCCCCACGCTGATGCCCTGACGCGCGCGGTCCTCTCGTCCTACGACGGCCTGACTCCCGTCGGCGAGCTCTCGCGCCAGGGCAACTGCACTCGCTTCGAGTTCCTCCTCACGAGCTTCGAGGCCATCCATTCCGGTCGGCTGCAGCTCCTGGATCCGGAGACAGCGCTCAGGGAGGCCGAGACCGCTCGGGCCAATCGCCACTTCATCCAGGCGGCGGCCCTTCTCCGTCATGCGTCCGAGCAATCCCCCGGCGACCCTGCGATTCTGGTCCAGCTCGGGGATGTCCTGGGGCTCTACTACCAGGAAGGCGAGGCCAGGAAGTCCTATTTGCAGGCGCTCGAGCTCTACTTCGAAGGGGGCGACTGGAGCTCCGTCACGCAGCTCGCGGAGAAGCTCCCGGGCCACACGGAGCTGGACCTGCGCCACCTGCAGATCCTGCTCCAAGCCTATGTCGAGCTGCGTTTGGCCAAGAAAGCCCTCTGGGTGGGAAACCAGCTCGCGAGCCGCTTCCAGGAGCAAGGCGAGACGGGCGAGGCGGTCAGCGTCCTCCACTCCCTCCAGCAACTCGATCCGAAGGACCTCAATCTCACAGTCCAGATCGCGACCCTCTTCCAGCAAGCGGGCGAGACCCAGCAGGCGACCGCCTACTACGAGGAGGTCGCGCGCGGCCTCGAGGCCAAGAAGAAGGTGAGGGATCAGGTCAAGATACTCCGCATCATCGCCGACCTGAATCCCCACCGCGCCGACATCAAGCAGCGGATCGCCACGCTGGTGGCTCTCGAGGAGCGCCTGGAGAAGCAGCGAAAGCGGCGCATCACCATCGCGGGGGTATCGATCATAGCGATCCTCGTCGGCTCCTTCATCCCGCTGCTCTACGAGCTCAAGGCGAGGGAACTCTACAGCGAAGGCAGGCGCGCGAAGGAGGAGGCGTTCCAGACCGGCGACTACACGAAAGCCAAGCTGCTCTTCACGAGGCTCCGCAACTCGTACGGCCTCAGCAGCCCGAGCCGGCTGGCGGCCTGCGAGATCGAGGAGATCCAGGCCATCGAGAGGCGGTTCATCGAGATCGCCGAGACCAACCTGCACGACGCTGATGACGAGCAGCAGCTGAGGGAGCTGACGGAGAGGGTCGAGAGCCTGATGAGCCGGGCCCGGGCGGCCGAGGCGGAGGAGGACTTCGAGGAGGCCCACGAGCTGATCCGCCAGGTGATGGGCGTGGAGGGCGCCAAGGATCTGTCTGTTGTCCAGGAGCTGAAGCTCCCCCTGCTGCTGGCGACGAACCCGCCCGGCGCGAGATTGGAGATCGATGGGCAGTACGCCGGCAAGTCCCCCCACGTCCACCGCTACCGTCCCGGGGATTCCGTCACGGTGAAGATCACGCATGCAGGGTGCCTGGATCTCACGAGCCGCCTGGCGCTGACCTCTCAGATACGGATGGAGATCGTCCTGTCCCGGCGGCCTCTCGCCGAGCACGTCCTGCCGGCCAGCTTCGATCAGAGGATCCAGCCCGCGGGGCTGCGCAGGGTTTTCGTCTTCCCGTCTCAGGACGGCAACATCTACGCCTACGATCCCGAGAGCCAAAGCATCGTCTGGCAGCAGAGCGTCGGCAAGTTCGGGGACCGCATCTCGGATCTCAACGTGCGGGAGGGCGTGGTCTACGCGGGGACCGTGAACAACGAGGTGCAGGCCCTGGACGTCTCCGGAGGCGAGGTCCGCTGGACGGCACGCCGGATCCGGGGGCCGTTTCAGGCCGCCCCGGCGGTGTCTGAAGACCAGAGGCTCCTGGCGGTCGCCAACGTCTTCGGAGAGGTGTACATCCTGGACCATCAAAGCGGCGAGCGCTACGGCGAGTTTCTCACCGAAAACCGGGTCGCTGCCTCGCCCGTCTTCCTCGAGGGATATCTCGTCGTCGGCAGCACAGACAGCCACGTCTACGCGTATGATCTGGCGAGCAAGAGCATCCGGTTCATCAAGGAGCTCAGCGGGGAAATCCGCATCGACCCCGTAGTGCATGAAGGCGCAGCCTTCTTCGCCACCGGCGACGGCTGCGTCCATCGCATCGCGGTCGAGGGCGAAGGGCAGTCCTGGTCGACGCGGATCACGGACAGGTCGATCGTCGCCCTGAAGACCGATACTCGCGGGATCCTCGCCGCCGTCGCCGCGGGGCACGTGATGGTCATCGATCCGGCCATCGGAACCGTCGACCGGCAATGGAAGATCGCGGAAGCGGCGCCCGGCGGGATGCTCGTCGACGGAGACACTCTCTACGTCGGCTTCCACGACGGTACGCTGGTCGCCTGGGACATGAGCGCAGACCGCAGATCATGGAGCTGGCAGGCGGACGCCTCGATCGACACGGAGCCGCTGCTCCTCAGCGACAGGCTCTACGTGGCGTGCAGCTCGGGAACCGTGCAGGAGCTGGAGATCTTCCGATGACTGGACCTTCCCTGGCATCGAAACACCGACTCCTCCCGCTGGCTCTCTGGGCCTTCTTCGCCGCGGCGAGCTCGTCGGCGCGAGGCGAGCTGGCGACCGAGGACCTCGTGATCGACGAAGTCGCGGACCGGACATTCCAGAAGGGCCAGCAGATCCGGATCTCGGGGCGATACCTCGAGCTCCAGGACGAGGAGGTCCTCCTGTTCGACTGCCCGGCGCGATTTCTCGTGACGAGCACCGGCATCCGCCGGAAGGTCCTCGAGATCACGGCGACCAGCGCCAACATCACGCTCTCCGTGCGCTGCACCGAGCCGGATGCTCGGCCGCCGCGCTTCGAGATCCTCACGGTCGAGCCCGCGCCGCCCACGTCCCGCCTCCTGGATCGTGATATCGAAGCCGCGTCGGCCAGGGGGCCCGAGCACGCAGCGCTCATGTTCCGGCTGGGGGCGCGGATCCTGCGGATGGCGGAGACGTTCGAGGAGCCCGAGATCGTGCAGCTGGCCAAGAAGGCCTGCATCAGGGGGCTCCTGCTGAAGGACGCTCTGCGCGCGCCGGGGGACGCCGCCGGCCGCGTCGCCGACATCCGCGAGATGTTCGGCGTCGTCCCGGACCGCTCTCTCGCCATGCAGGCCCTCGCGCAGCTCGAGACGAAGTACCCCGAGGCGAACGAGGTCCGCGAGTTTCTCATCGAGCTGAACTGCCGCAAGTTCCGCGGCGCCTGGATGCTCTACGAAGACTTCAAGTCGCAGCAGGGATTCGAGCGCTACGGAGACAAGTGGCTCCTGCCCGAGGAGAAGGACTTCCTCCTGACCATCGCGGCCTACCTGAAGAAGAAGCAGGAGCCGATCCTCCGGCGCCGCCTCGACCAGGAGTATCAGCTCCTCTCGAGCCGCGGCGAGGTGGCGGTCGGCATGAGGCCGCGCGAGGTCTTCCAGGCGCTCGGCTATCCGGACCGCGTCTACCGGAAGAAGGCGAGAGACGCGGAGTTCGACCAGTGGGTCTTCGGCGACCGCTACTACTACTTCGTCGGCGACCTTCTGATCAAGCACCCCGAGGACGACTCGGAGCTGGCGAGCCGCTGACCGCCGGGAGGCGCGAGAGGGAGCCAGGCCGGGCGCCGTCAGATGCCGCCGCGAGGGCGCTCGTCGCCCGCATCCTCCCGCCGGCCGTCGGGAGAGCCATCGACCGCGTTGTCGAGCGGCACCGCGCCACCTGCGTCGAGGCCGCCGCCTGCTCGCGGAGCCTCCGGCGGGCGATCCAGATCGGCGGGGGGCTCCTGCCCTGCTGAGGCCGGCCCCTCGGCCGGAAGCCGCGCGCCGGGGACGGACGCGCCTTCGCCGGAGGCTTCGATCCCTTCCTCCCCCGCGGAAGCCTCGGCCCCGTCCAGAGGGGACGCGTGCTCTCCGGAGGCGATCGGCTCGGCTGCCTCGGCGAGGCTGACCGGCACGCCACCGGCCGCGGAGACCAGATAGGCGCCGCGGGCCGGAGTGACTCGCACCGCCGGCACTGCGGTCTTTCGATCCGAAGCGGCGACGAGATCCACGCAGCCCTCGTGGACGTCGAGGCGCGTTCCGGACTCCGTCACCTGAAGGGTGAACTCGGTGCCGACGACGCGCGCCACCGCGCTGGGCGTGCGGATCTCGAAGGACTCCGCGGGCCGCAGGGGCCGCACGACCGCGAGCAGCCTCCCCCGCTCGAGGTCCGCTCGGAACGACTGGGCCGTCGCATCGGCCGGCAGGCGGACGATGGCCATCCGGTCGATCTCCAGGCGAGAGCCGCCCGCAGGCGAGCCACTCCCCTGGAGGAAGATGTCGGCGATGCCGTCCTCGCTGACGTCAAACCGCGCCCCAGCGGCCAGATCAAGCCGCTCGGACTGGCTCAGGCTGCCCGAGAGGCCGCCGGAGCTCCACTCCACGCGGCCGGCCCGCACCACGATCTCGCCCAGCGGCGCCTCCGCCGATCCGCGGAGCTGCCACAGCAGCCCGCCGATCGCCGCGAGCGCGAGCGCCGCGGACGCCGCGAGGAAGAGGACTCGACGGGCCGCGGGATGACCCGCCGGGAGGGCGCGCGGGAGAGACCGCAGGCCGCCCGCGATGCCCGGCCCCTGGGCGGCGCCCGGCTCTCGGGAGAGACGCCTCTGGAAGCGCTCGAGGAAACCCTCGCCGAAGGGGCTCTCCGAGAACGCCCACCGCCACATCTTGGCTTCGCGGCTGCGCTGCTCGAAGAGCTGCCGGCAGGCGGCGCAGACCCGCAGATGCTCGCTGATCGCCGCCATCTCCCGAGCGGGGAGCTCCCGGTCGACGTATCGCCAGAGAGACTCTTCCACCTGGTCACAGAATCGGAGCGTCATGCTGTCACAATCAGAAATCGAGCCGTATCGAATCGGAGAGCTTCTCGCGCAAGGCGCGCCGGGCGCGGAAGAGCCTCGACTCGACCGCGCTCACCGATGAGTGCGTCACTTCGGCGATCTCCTTGTACGAGAGCCCTTCCATGTGCTTGAGCACCAGGACCAGCCGGTCGTGGGGGGGCAGGCGCCTGACCTCCCTGAGGATCTTTCGCCTCTGCTCCTTGCGCAGCAACCCTTGCGCCGGAGAGTCGGACTCGTCAGCGACGAACCCCTCGACATCATCCAGCCGGGCTGCGCGGGCGACGCGCCCCCGCAGCTGTCGCATCACATCGATCGCCTGCTTCCTGACGATGCCGCAGAACCAGGGGCGGAACCGATCCGGGTCGCGCAGGCTCTCCAGGTTGAGGTAGACCTTCAGGAAGGCATCCTGGAGGATATCCTCCGCGAGCTGGTAGTCGCCGATCACCCCGAAAGCCAGGGCTCCGCCCAGGCGGGTGTACTTGCGAACCAGCCTCGTGAAGGCATCCGCGTCCCCGGCGAGTACCCGCTCGACAAGATCGCGATCCTCTGAAACCATAGACTCTTGCGGCGAACCGGCCCGCGGCCGAGCAGCGTCCTCGAGGGTCGAGGGCCGATCCCTCGCACCTATCGGGACGAAACAGCCGGGCCGCATCCTGCAAGGAAAAGCGTACCACGGGAAGCCGCCCGCCGGTACCACGCCTCGCGGGCTCTCCCGGATCGCTGCCGCCGCGCTGTCCGGCGCGGCGTCGAGATCTCTCAGAGCGCCGCCCCCCAGGCGCTTTCCAGCGCCGTGATGCTCGGCAGCCGGTAGTGCTTGCGAAGCGCGCCCTCGAGCGGGACGCCGCCGGCCGCGAGATCCTTGAGAAAGGAGATGAAAGCTGGCAGGCCGCGCCGGTCGATGAGCAGGCGCACGAGGGTGAAGGACTGGGCGTAGAAGAGAGGGAGAGCCTCGCCCTCCGGATACCCCTCCGCGGCCGTGACGTCCGCGAGCGGCAGCAGGAGGCGCCGCTCCTTCGCCTGGCGCAGCAGCTTCTCGTAGTGCGCGCGCATGTATCCCGAGCCCTCGAGGACCGCGAAGCCCTCGTTCGCCCACAGGGGGATGCGCGGCGGGTAGTTCAGGCGGTGCGCCAGGAGAGCGTGAGCGATCTCGTGCTGGAGAAGGCCCGCGGTGAGCCCCGGCTGGTCCTGGTAGCTCTCGATGCGCTGCTCGCTGAGCGCGCCCCGCCGCTGCACCAGCTGGTGCACGCCCTCGGTCCAGGAGAGCTGTCCGGTCTCCCGCGCGTAGTCATCCCTCGTCGGGTGGATCACGATCTCGCAGGGAGAGCGCCAGGTGGTGCGGCAGCCGAGGCGCCGGAAGAGATCCCGGTAGCAACGCTCCGCCGCGCGGCCGACGTCCGCTGCGATCGCGGGATTCCTGTGCTTCACCACGAAGTGCTTCGTGCGCAGCTCCCGGAACCCGCCGGCGAGAACCTCCTTCGACCGCGGATCCCTCAGGGGAGGGAGTCCGGGGCTGCGGGGAACGAACCGCTGCTCCGCCTCCCGCCTCAGGCCGGCGGCGTGCTCCTCCGGCGGATGGGGCGGGTCGCAGTCGAGAATCGAGGCGTAGATCTTTACCGCTTCGCGCGCATCTCCCTTCGCCTCCAGAGCGAGGGCGAGGAAGAAGCTCAGCTGCGGGTTGGCGGGATCGATGTCGAGGCCCCGCCGGGCCAGCGCCTCCACACGCGGAAACTCACCTTCGCGCACCAGCGGCACGATCTGGACCAGCTGGCAGTACGCGAAGGCCTGGCGCACCGCCTCGATGCGGTCCGGATCGAGCGTGGCGACCGAATGGAGCAGGTCGGCCGCGGCCGGCCAGTCCTGGCTCTCGAGCCGCTCGATGCCTCGCCGAAGCCGCGCGGCGGCCAGGTCGGCGGCCACCTCGCCGCGCAGGTCGGGAAACTCCTCGTACAGGGCTTCCAGCCGCTCGAGGCTCGGCTCGAGAGCGCCGCTCGACAGCAGGGACCGCGCGGTCGAGAGATCCTCCCGCGCCTCTCCCTGCTCGCGGCGGATCGACTCGATCTCTCTCACGGCAGCGGCATCCCCGGGCTCGATGGCGAGG
This sequence comes from Planctomycetota bacterium, assembly GCA_016928605.1. GTDB lineage: Bacteria > Planctomycetota > UBA8108 > UBA8108 > UBA8108 > JAFGKN01. The sequence continues at coordinate 9,213 of JAFGKN010000132.1, forward strand.
ATCTCCCCGTAGGCGTCCAGCGCCTCGCGGAGCCGCTTCAGCCCGCGGAGGTGGGCGCCGTGAGCCCGGTGGGCCTCGACGAGGGACTGGCGCACGCGGAGGCTGTCCGGCTGGCTCAGGCGAGCCTGCCTCAGGCTCGCGATGGCCAGCTCGAACTCCTCCCTCCGGCAGGCTTTCTCCGCCTCGTCCACGAGGTACTCGGCCCGCGGCTGCCTCTCGATCCCGGCGATCTGCTTTCTCTTCAGCCGGAGCGTTCCCCCGGGGAACCTGAGCGTGACTCCCTCCTCCGTCTCCGCGAGGATCTCGCCCTGGATCTCGTTGCCGTTGCGGAGCCGGACCACATCGCCGGCGAGCCGGCCAGCGGGCGCGGTGACCGCCAGCGAGGCGAGGAGACAGACGAGCAGAGGCCCGAGACGGCCTCCCCGCGCGGATCTCTTCGTCGAAAGCGCTTGTCGCATGAGTCGTCGCGGATCCTCGATGTTGCTCTCCGGCGAGCCGGCGCCGCCGCGTGGGGAGGCTGCGGGATCGTGCAGACCGCCCGACCGGCGCGGAGGGGTGGATCGGCGGACCGGGTCCGCTGCACGGCCGAGGAGATGCGCGGCGGCCCGCTGCATCCGCCCGTGCGAGCGCAACGCCGGCGAACCGGCGCCTGCAGCCTTATCGTCCCGAGGGAGGCCGGACTTGACTTCTCCGCCAAGCGAGAGAAACAATGAGCCTCGAGCCCGCCAGCACGGCCTGCGCGCCGCCGTCGCCGGCGCGGCTGAAACGCACTGCGGGCGGCAGCCGGCGGGGGCGCGGGGGAAACGTCCCCGCAGCGCTCCGGGTCCCTCGCTCCGCTCTCGGTGGGCGGCCTCCCGTGGCCCGCTGACAGGCGCGCCGCGACCTCGGCGGAACTCTCATGACGGATCCCCACGACATCTATCGGAACCCTCTGGCCGAGCGGTACGCCAGCCCGGAGATGCTCCGGATTTTCTCCGACGACAGCCGTTACCGGACCTGGAGGCAGCTCTGGATCGCGCTGGCCGAGGCGGAGATGGAGCTCGGCGTCGAGATCCGCCCCGAGCAGATCGACGAGCTCCGGCGCTCCGCCGGCTCGATCGACTACGAGCGGGTGGCGGAGATCGAGCACGAGAACCGCCACGACGTGATGGCCCACATCACGGCCTTC
>JAFGKN010000133.1 GCA_016928605.1 Planctomycetota bacterium
ATGCGGATGCGGATGCGGATGCGGATGAGGATGCAGATGCGGATGCGGATGCGGCTGCGGGTGCGGCTGCGGGTCCGGGTGCTGGTGCTGGTGCGGATTCGGATGCGGATTCGGATTCGGATGCGGATCCGGCTGCTGGTGCGGATTCGGATGCGGATTCGGATGCGGTCTCGGGGCCGGCGATCTCCACGATCACGTCGACCTCTCCGGCCCGGAGCGCTTCCTCGTCCGCGGCGCCGGAGATCAGCTCTACGCGGTCCTCCTCGCGCAGCGCGCGGAGGAACCCCTCGGTCTCGCCGGCCGCCGCCGCCTTCAGCGGGCGCGCCTCCATGTCCTCCTGGTGGCGGCGGGGGAGTACCGAGAGACCCGCGAAGAGCAGCGGGTAGAGGACGAGCGGCAGGATGAAGGAGACGAAGACCGCGCGCCGGTCGCGCAGCAACTCGCGGGCCTCCTTGGCGAAGATCGTCCAGACGATGGATCGTCGTGCGGGGATCGCCGCCATCAGATGGCACCCTCCTCCGGCGGATGCGCAGGCTCCTCCGCCGCCGCTTCCCGCACGTCCTTCCGCGGCGTCTCGAGGAGCCGCACGAAGATATCCTCGACGTACTTCTCCCCCGTGGACTGGCGCAGCTCATCCAGCGTGCCCACGGCCCGCAGCTCTCCCTGGTGGATGATCCCCACGCGATCGCACAGCTTCTCGACCTCGCTCAGGATGTGGGTGGAGAAGATGACGCACTTGCCGCGCTCGCGGCACTCCCGGACGAAGTCGAGGAGAGTCGCGGCGACGAGGATGTCGAGACCCATCGTCGGCTCGTCGAGGATGAGGATCGGCGGATCGTGGACGATGGTGCGGGCGATCGAGACCTTCTGCCGCATCCCCGTCGACAGCTTCTCGCACCGCGTGCCCGCGAAGTCGGCGATCCCGAAGAGATCGAGGAGATCCTCCACCCGCGATCGGAGGGGGCGCTCGGCGAGCCCGTGAAGACGGCCGAAGTACTCGAGGGTCTCCCGCGCCGTGAGCCTCGCATAGAGGCCGGTGGAACCGGAGAGAAACCCGATCGAGCGCCGGACACCCAGCGGATCGCGCACGATGTCGTGCCCGTTCACGATCGCCGTGCCCGCGCTGGGGCGGAGCACGGTCGAGAGCATGCGAAGAGTCGTCGACTTGCCTGCGCCGTTGGGGCCTAGAAGGCCGAAGATCTCCCCCGCGCGGCAGACGAACGAGATCTCGCTGGCGGCGAGCACCTCGCCCCGCTGCGGATCGTGGAACACCTTCGTGAGGCCGCGGGCCTCCACGGCGCGGCCCTCGCTCTCGACGCTCGGCATCATCGAAGCACCTCTCTCCGCCCTCCCCGGGCGATCATCCCGCGCAGCAGCCGGCGGAGGGAGACCTCTCCCCCCGTCGCCACGGACTCGCGCGCCAGGATCCGGGCGGCGAGCGCCAGGGCCACAAGGGCGCACACGGCGTTCGTCCCCAGCGTCAGCGCGACCTCGAGCGGAGGGAACCGCTTCTCGAGCGCCTCGCGGAACAGCAGCGTCGTGTTGATCAGGGGAACGAGCGCGAGCCCCGGCGTCAGGCGCACGGCGGGATGCGTGGCGACGAGGACCGGGACGATCGTCAGCAGGTAGATGGGGGTGACGTACGACTGGCCTTCCTTGAAGCTCCGCGCAAGAAACGCGAGCAGCATCATGGCGGCGCTGAGGAGCGCGGCGAGCAGGGCGGCGGCGAGCAGTATGACCAGCACCGCCCGGAATCCCACGGCGAGCTCGCGGGTGGGAAGCTGCGAGCCGAGGTGGACGAGGGTGAAGAGGAGCCCGGCGAAGTTCAGCGTGAAGGAGAGGAGAGAGACCGTGGTCACGGCGAGGTACTTGCCCGCGACGAGAGTCGAGCGCCCGACGGGCGCCAGCAGGGTCGTCTCCAGCGTCCCTCTCTCCTTCTCGGCGACCGTGGCCTCGAGGGCCGGATAGAGCGCTCCCAGCCCGGTCATGAGGATCATCAGGAGGGGAAGCATCAGCCCCGCCAGATGGCTGGCGACCTCCTCGGGGGTCGAGAGCGACTCTTCCTCGACGGCGAGCGGCTCGAGGAGATCCTCGCCCTCCCCCACCTTCCTCGCCGCGGCGAGGAGGAGATCGCGCCGCCACTCCTCGAGATGGCTCTCGGCTCGATCCCTCGCCTGCGCCGAGGCCTCGAGCGCCGATGAGTAGTAGATGCGGACCCTCCAGGCGTCGAGGTCTGCTCCGTCCTTCGCGGGCACGGACCGCGCATCGATCAACGCGTCCGGCGCCGGGGCGGTGTCCGGACCGACCAGCCGGCTGCGGGCATCCCTCTCCTCGAGCGACGGCACGGCGGGCGGCAGGACGAGGATCCGGGATCTCGCGCGGTCTCCACTCCCGCAGGCCGCCTCCTGCTCGAGGAAGCGGCGCAGCGGACGAGCCTCCTCGTAGCCGACGATCTCGAGCGTCGTCTCCCGCCGCTCCTCCATGGCCTTGACGTAGCTGAAGATCTCGAGCATCCCGAGGATCATCACCGGGTAGAGGAACGCCGGCACCGCCACCGAGTACATCAGCACGTGGGGATCGCGCAGGAGATTGCGCATCTCCTTGACGTAGACGAGACGGACGGCGGACGGGCTCATGATCTCTTCTCTCGGACGAAAGCCGGCCGCGCTTCGTGTGATTCCCGCCGATCCGCGGATCGTTCCGGTAAGCTCGGAGGCGCGGCTGAAGGCGCCGCGAGCGCGGTCCGCGCCCGTCAGCTCGCTCCTCGGCGGATGATGCCCCTCCCTCTCAGCTCGCGGAAGCGCTCGGCGGTCCGGCGGATGCCCTCGCGGATCGGCGTGTGCCGGACGGCGCCCAGCAGGCCGGCGAGGCCGTCCTCGCGGAAATCGAAGGCCACGGGGATGGCGGCCCCCTCACAGCGGAGCCGGCCTCGCGACGAGGGGATCTCATCCTCGATCGCCCGGATGAACTCCTCGACGGTCTCCTTCTCCCCAGGGAGGTTGAGCGCCAGAGCGCCCTTCTCGAGGCGGCGGGCGCACTCGACGAAGGCGCCGGCCACATCATCGACGAAGTTGAATCCGGTCCGGCCCGTGAAGGGGATGGTGTACTCCTCGTCGAGGACCGCCGCGCGGATCGCTTTCGTCGGACCGCTCGTGATGCCGATCTCGCGGCCGACGCCGTAGACCGAGAGCGGGCGGAGTCCGATGCTGGGGACTCCGTGGTCCTGCCAGTAGATCCTCGCGCACCCCTCGGCCGCCTGCTTGAAGACTCCGTAGAGCGTGCGCGGCCGGTGGACGGCATCGTCGGCGATGGGCCCGGAGTAGTCGCCGGCGGGTCCGGCCACCGCCGCGCTCGACGCGTAGACCACGCCCCGGACGCGATCGCGGAGGATCCTCGCCGCATCGAAGACGCTCAGAGCGCCGATCACGTTGACGCGGGCGCCGGCGGCGGGTCGCTCCCGGCAGGCCGGCACCTGAAGGCCAGCCAGGTGGATCAGATGCGTCGCGCCTGTCTCCTCCACGGCGCGCACGACCCGATCCGCATCGGCCACGTCGGCAAAGAGGCGTTGGATCCTCTCGAGCTGGGGAGGATCGAGGACCTGGGAGAGGATGCGATCGTCCGGCTCGAGGTCGAGGAGCACGAACCTCGTTCCGTCCCGGAGAAGACGGCGGGCGATCCAGGCTCCGAAGAAGCCCTGGCCGCCCGTGATCAGCATCGTCTCGGCCGCGGACATCCGGGTGGTCACAGATAGAGGTTGATGATGTTCTCGATGAGCTCCTGGCGCCCGCTGACGTTCGGGGCGGCGTCGCCCTTCTGGAGCATGTACGTCTCAAGGGACTTGAAGTCGTGCTTGCCGGCCTCGATCTCGGCGCCGACGCCGCCATCCCACGACGCGTACCGCTCAGAGAGCAGGGAGGCGATCTTGCCGTCGGCGCGGATCGCGGCAGCGATCTTCAACCCGCGGGCAAACGCGTCCATGCCTCCGACGTGGGCGTGGAACAGGTCGATCGGCTCGAAGCTCTCCCGCCGGACCTTCGCGTCGAAGTTGAGCCCTCCCGGCGCGAGGCCGCCGTACTTGAGGACCGCGTGCATGATCCTCGTCGTGAGGTAGATGTCGGTGGGAAACTGGTCCGTGTCCCAGCCGAGGAGCAGGTCGCCGGTGTTGGCGTCGATGGATCCGAGAAAGCCCTGGCTGCCCGCGACCTCGAGCTCGTGCTCGACCGTGTGGCCGGCCAGCGTCGCGTGATTGGTCTCGATGTTGAGCTTGACGTGCTTCTCGAGGCCGTACGCGCGCAGGAAGTTGATGCAGGTCGCGGAGTCGAAGTCGTACTGGTGCTTCGTCGGCTCCTTGGGCTTGGGCTCGAAGAGGAACTGGCCGGTGAAACCGATCTCTCTGGCGTAGTCGACCGCCATGTGCATGAACCGCGCGAGGTGGTCGATCTCGCGCTTCATGTCGGTGTTCCAGAGATTCTGGTATCCTTCGCGCCCGCCCCAGAAGACGTAGTTGACGCCGCCCAGCTCCTTCGTCACCTCGAGGGCCTTCTTCACCTGAGCGCACGCGTAGGCGAAGCTGTCCGCATTGCAGCTCGTCGCCGCGCCGTGCACGAAGCGAGGATTGCTGAAGAGATTGGCGGTCCCCCAGAGAAGCCGTATGCCGGTCCGCTGCTGCTCCTCCTTGAGCACCTTGACCACGGCGTCGAGATTCCTGTTGGTCTCCGCCAGCGTGGCGCCCTCCGGAGCGACGTCCCGGTCGTGGAAGCAGTAGAAGGGCACTCCCAGCTTCTCCATGAACTCGAAGGCCACGCGCGCGCGCCGGATCGCGTTCTCCACGGAGTCCTGCGGCGCTTCCCACGGACGGATCATGGTTCCAGGGCCGAACGGATCGCTGCCCGCGCCGCGGAAGGTGTGCCAGTACGCCATGCTGAAGCGCAGCTGCTCCTCCATCGGCTTGCCCTCGACGACCTCGGCGGCGTCGTAGTAGCGGAAGGCGAGCGGGTTCTTGCTGCCGGGACCTTCGAAACGGATCTTCTCGACTTCGGGAAACGCGGCCATGGAAAATACCTTGCCTTTCGGTATCGACGGTTCCAGGGATCGGACTCTTCGGCGGGACGACGCGCCATGGTGCCAGAACCGCGCCGCGAGGGCAACTCGGAAGGACAGCGCTTGCGCTCGCTCCGCTCCGCCCGCCGGCGCGAGGGCATCACTCGTAGCGGTACTTGTAGACCCAGGGGTCCTGCGTCGCCTCCTGCCAGCGCTTCAGCTTCGCCTGAAGCTCCTCGAGGATCTCCGCGCGGGCGGGGTCGTCCGCCAGGTTCCGGACCTCGTGGGGATCCTCCTCCAGGTCGTACAGCTCGTGGCGCGGCCGCTCGAGGTAGGCCTCCACCGTCCGCTTGCCGTAGTGCGTGTCGCCACGGCGCAGCGTGGCCTGCCAGGTCGCCGACTCCCACAGATCCGATGCGAAGGGATACGGAAGACCGTGCGCGAGGTTGAGGATGTACTTGTACCGCCGACCGCGGATGACCCGCATCGGGTAGTACATCGTCACCTCGTGGAAGGTGTGCGATGCGTGGATCTCGTCCCATCCCGCCGGGCTCTCCTCCTCCAGCACGCTGCGGAACGAGCGCCCCTGCAGGGTGTGGTCCGCCGGCAGGGCGCCGGCGAAATCGAGGATCGTGGGCGCGATGTCCGCCCAGGTGACCATGGCGCTCGTGGCGATGCCCCTCCGCTTCTGATCGGGGCTGCGCACGACGAGAGGGAGCCGCATGCCGGGCTCGTAGAGAGTGGTCTTGGCTCCCGGAAACGCGATCCCGTTGTCGCTCAGGTAGATGATGAGCGAGTCGTCGTAGCGACCGGTCTCCTCGAGGACCTGCAACAGCCGTCCGAGCCCCTGATCGAGCCG
>JAFGKN010000134.1 GCA_016928605.1 Planctomycetota bacterium
CGCATCCGCATCCGCATCCGCATCCGCATCCGCATCCGCATCCGCATCCGCATCCGCATCCGCATCCGCATCCGCATCCGCATCCGCCGCCGGCCGCGATGCGGGGATCGTCACAGCGGTTCGAACAGGGCCTGGAAGAACCGCAGGTACTTCGGCTCGTAGACCATGCGCAGGCCGCGCGTGCTCGCCCGCGCGTCGTAAACGGCCTTCACCGACTCCGCGACGACGTCCATGTGCGCCTGGGTGTAGACGCGCCGCGGGATCGTGAGGCGCGTGAGCTCGAGGCGGGGACGGCGGTGATCGCCGGTCTCGGGATCCCGGCCCGCGCTCACGATCCCCCGCTCCATCGAGCGGATGCCCGAGTCGAGGTAGATCTCGGCGGCGAGCGTCTGCGAGGGGAACAGCGTCTGGTCGAGGTGCGGATAGAATCGTCTCGCGTCGAGGAAGATCGCGTGGCCGCCCACCGGCTGCACGATGGGGATCTCCCACCGCGTGAGGAGATCGCCGAGGTAGCGCACCTGGCCGATGCGCGCCCGGATCTGATCGTCCTGGATGCCCTCCTCGATCCCGACCGCGATCGCCTCCATGTCGCGTCCTGCGAGCCCTCCATAGGTGTGAAGGCCCTCGTAGATGACGACGCGGTTTCGGAGATCCTCGAAGAGCGAATCGTCATCGACGGCGAGCCAGCCCCCGATGTTGACGAGGTTGTCCTTCTTCGCGCTCATCCACGCGCCGTCCGTGTAGCCGCAGAACTCCCTGAGGATCTCGGCGATCGATCGGTTCGCGTAGCCCTCCTCGCGCTCCTGGATGAAGAATGCGTTCTCGAACATCCGCGTCGCGTCGAGGAGGAGCCGGATGCCGTGGCGGTCGCACAGGGCGCGGAGGGCCTTCACGTTCGCCATGCTCACCGGCTGCCCGCCCGACATGTTCACGGTGCCCGCGAGGCTGAAGTAGGCGATCCTGTCCGCCCCTTCCCTGAGGATGAGCGATTCGAGCTTCTCGAGGTCGACATCCCCCTTGAAGGGGTGGAGGCTCTCGGGGTCGTGCGCCTCGTCGATGACGACATCCACGAACCTGCCTCCCGCGAGCTCCTGGTGGAGGCGCGTCGTCGTGAAGTACATGTTCCCGGGGACGAGCTGCCCCGGCTGGATGCACGCCGTGCTGATGAGATGCTCCGCGCCGCGACCCTGGTGCGTCGGGACGACGTGGCGGTAGCCGTAGTGCTTCCGGACCGCCTCCTCGAGGCTGTAGAAGTTGCGGCTCCCGGCGTACGCCTCGTCGCCGAGCATCATCCCCGCCCATTGCCGGTCGCTCATGGCGCTCGTTCCGCTGTCGGTCAGAAGGTCGATGTAGACATCATCGGAGCGGAGCAGGAACGTGTTGTAGCCCGCCTCCCGCAGAGCCCGCTCGCGCGCCTCCCGGTCGATGACGCGCAGCGGCTCCACCATCTTGATCCTCCAGGGCTCCGCCCAGGACCGGCGTCCGAACTGCTGTCCCATGGTCCTCGGCACGGGGCCCTGGCGCGCGGCCTCTTCGCTTCGTTCCTCTCGGCTGCTCATGCGCTCGCCCTCCTGATGGCTTTCGCGGATCGTAACCGCTCGGCATGTGCCGGCGCAATGCGGAGCGGCGGCCGCGGCGGAGGCGCCCCTCGCGCCCGCGGGGAGCGGGAGAGCTCGAGAGCTGAAGAGGGCGCTGATGCGCCCGCGAGAGGAGGGTCGCCGCACGCCGGATCGGGTGGAACGCCGATGCCGGGGGCAGCCGGCAAAGGGGCCGGAGCATGCCTCGGGAACGCCGGAGCCGGATCACGCCGGAGTGGCAGGAGGACCGAGGCAGCGTGGCGGCGCATCGACTCGGGAGCGGATCCGGTCTATGCTGATGGCGCGGGCCGGGAGCGGCATCCGGCCTCGCGTTCGCGGAGACATCCTCGGAAACAAGGAGCGACCGTGTCGCAGTGCTGCCGGAGTCTCGGAGGGGCTGGGCACGAACTGCCGCCGCCTCTTCGGCGAGGCGGCTCGGGGCAGCAAGAAACCAGGATGATCAAGGAGTGCCAGAGCATGCATCGCAGTGATTCGCTTCTGCTGTCCGCCATCTGGATGGCCATGTACGTCACCGTCGCGGCCGCGCCTCCCGCGGGCGCCGGAGAGCCGCTCGCGGGCCGCGAGGCGGTCGCCCTCAGGGCTCGGCCCTTCGACCTCGCCCGCGTCCGCCTGCTCGAGGGGCCGTTCCGCGACAACCAGGAGCGCTGCCGCCGGTACCTCCACGATCTCGACTCAGATCGCCTGCTCCACATGTTCCGGGTGAGCGCCGGACTGCCGTCGGCCGCGGAGCCGCTGGGCGGCTGGGAGAGGCCGGACTGCGAGGTGCGCGGGCACACGATGGGGCACTACCTCAGCGCCTGTGCGCTGATGTTCGCGAGCACCGGCGATGCGGCGCTGAAGGCGAAGGCCGGGGGCATCGTCGCCGAGCTGGCGAGGTGCCAGAAGGCGCTCGACCGAGGCGGCTACCTCAGCGCCTTTCCGGAGACCTGGTTCGACCGGGTCGAGGCCTGCCAGCCCGTGTGGGCTCCCTACTACACGCTGCACAAGATCTACGCCGGCCTCATCGACATGTACGTCCGCTGCGGAAACCGGCAAGCGCTCGAGATCGCCGAGGGGATGGCCGCGTGGAACAAGAAGCGCCTCGACCGGCTCGACGAGGCGGCGATGCAGCGGATGCTCGATCACACCGAGCAGGGCGGCATGAACGAGGCGCTCGCCAACCTCTACGCGGTCACCGGGAAGCGCGAGTACCTCGAGATGGCCCGCCGGTTCGACCAGAAGCGCTACGTGGAGCCGCTCGCGCGCGGCGAGGACCGGCTGAAGGGCGAGCACGTGAACTCCTTCATCCCGAACATCATCGGCACGGC
>JAFGKN010000735.1 GCA_016928605.1 Planctomycetota bacterium
GTGGCCCGAGGAGCCGGATGCAGTAGTCCTGCACGTCCGGATCTGTGAGGGGGGGCGGGGAGCAATCCCCGTCCCCTACCTCGATCACCCGCATCCGCATCCGGAGCGGCACCCGCACCCGCATCCCCTACGCCTCCGTCTCCGCCACGCCCTCCGCTTCGCCATCAGCCTTCCTCAGCTCCGGGCAGGCGGACTCGATGCGCTCCAGGCGGTCCTCGATGTCTTCGATCCGACGTTCCAGGACCTCGAGCCGCTGGAGCATGCGGGCGCTGTCGCCACGCGGCGGGCTCGCTCTCCCCTCCGCGCCGGCCGAGCCCACGGCATCCCTTGGAGCTGCGGCGTCTCGCGGCGAGGCGGAGAGATCCTCGCGCTCGTCCAGATCCTCCAGCGCAGGTTCCTCGTCAGGAGGGTACAGCGCGTGCGCATAGCGGACGCCGCGCCGCCGCTGGGGGGGCGAGAGGCGCCGCACGAGCGGATCGTCGCGGGACTGCAGCGATGCGAGCGTGTTCTGGAGAGCGGCGAGATCGGCGATGGGCACCATGCGGCTGGCGCGCTGGCGCAGCTCTCCATCGGTCTGGGGGCCTCGCAGCAGAAGCTCGGCGAGGACGGCGAGCTGGGGACCTTCGATGTCGAAGCCTCCCGCGGCATTGTGCTTGAATCGATCCGTCCGGCCGCCGGTAGTGCGCACGAGGGTGACCAGCCCCTTCTCCCGAAGCGAGTCGAGGGCGTCGAGCACGCTGCTGTCTCCGAGATCGGCGACCGGCTCCCGGCAGCTCTGCTGGTTGCAGCCGGCCACGAGAGCGTTGATCGTCAGAGGATACTGCTGCGGAGTGGTGAAGCCCTTCTCGATCAGGACTCCGAGGACCCTCCGTTCGGCGAAGCTCAGTGCTCGCGGCATGTCGATTCTCCCACGCGGTAACGAGTCAGCGCGGTCCCGCCAGCCTTGCGACGGGCCCACAGTCTAACATCCTCCAGGTCGTCCCGGCGAGGTGCTATCGGGTCAGGCCAGGGCCCTGCGGGTCAGGCTGGGCTCGCGGGGGCCGGATCTCGAGGCGGGGACGGCATCAGGATCGGGTTCGGTCCGGCCGCAGCTGCGGCTCGGCTGCGGGGAACGACACGAGCGGCTCTGACCCATCGTGGGCTACGGGCAGTGGAGGTAGAGCTCGCAGCCGAGAGATCCATCCCAGCCGCACTCCGGGAAGGGCGGCGGCGGCGGCAAGCCGAACGCGAAGAGGTAGTTCAGGAGGAAGACGCCGTCGCTGAGGTCGATCGCATCATCATCGTTGCTGTCCGCCGCGTCGAGGCACTCGGGCACCTTGCCAGAGGCGAAGAGCGAGATGAGGACCGAGATCGGGTCGCTGATGTCGATCGCCCCGTCGCCGTTCGCATCCCCCCTCACGAAGGCTGCGTCGACGGGCGGACCGAACGCGCGCCAGGAGATCGCGCCGGTCTCGTGGACGTTCTCCGCGGAGTCGGCGAGAACGAAGCCCGCCCCCACGTCGATCAGCTCCACGAGGCTGACGACATAGGGACCGTCGATGCGCGAGAGGTAGATCGTCTCGCCATCGAAGAGGAAGCTCACCGCCAGGTCGGTGACCGGCGCCTGGAGCGACAGCAGGCTGCTGGCGGAGAAGATCAGCGCTCCCTCCTGGTCGCTCAGGTATCCGACGACGAGGAACGTCCCCGGCTCGAAGCTCGTGACAGTGCCCGCCACGCGCAGACCTTCCGGGAAGCCCCCGTCTCCGTCGACGATCTCGGAGGACCACGCATCGCCGAGAACCGCCGCATCGGAGAGCACCGCGAACTGCACGAGGGCGGAGCGCAGGAACGTGGCCTGCGCGGCGTCGGTGGCCGTCAGCTCGGCGAGGTGAAGACCCGGGATCTCGCTCGGCGGGATCTCGGCGGCGAAGAGACCGTCTCCCGGCAGGCCGTCTCCCGCCGTTCCATCATCCACGAGCGACAAGACCTCGAGCGTGCCGTCCGGCCGGTAGATCTCCGCCTCCACGACCGCGTCTGGAATCGGCGCTCCCTGCCGCAGCAGGGTCGCCTCGATCCGCGCGGTCTCGCCCGGAAGGATCTGAGGAGGATCGACCTGCGCCTCGAGCAGGATGTCTCCCTCGACGACCATCTGGAGGCTGTAGGCGAGGGAGACGTTGCCGGGCGGATTCAGGATCAGCGCCGAGTAGAGCCCCGCGTCGCCGGAGCGGAAATGATACGCCTGGAAGATGTTCCCCTCGCCGTCGGCATCGCTGAGGTACTCGATGTCGGGGTCGCCCGCCGCGACGGTCGGAGTCACCTCCTGGCCGGAGGGAGTCCTCACCGAGAAGACGAGACCGCCGGGCTGCTCCGTGTTGAGGATGATGATGATCGATCCCGAGGTGTCGGTCAGGAGGGGCAGCTCGGCCTCATCGCCGGGGGGCAGGACGCCGTAGTAGGTCTGCGTCGTGGAGTAGGAGCCGTCGAGGTCGGCGCCGCCTCCATCGGCGAGAGCCGCCGCCTCCAGGTCCTTCTCCTCGACCTCGAGCGGAAGGGCCTCGTTCTCGCCGGCGCGGCCCAGGCCGATCGAATCGACGAGCAGGGAGATGGAGCTGGCGCCTCGACCCAGGTCTCCATGCCTCTCTCCGACGCGGTGGCGCGCCGCTCCGGGCACGCCGCCCAGCGCGCTCTCCTCGCAGATGCGACCGTCGTGCACCTCGCATCCGGTGAGCGGCGCGAGCTCCGGGCGGCCGGCGGTGCCGGCCACGACGTGCGCCTCGGTGCGGGGCAGCCGGCCGATCCGCGCATTGAACCCCTCGAGGAACTCCCCGGTCTGCTCCTCGCTCGCCGTGTAGGTCTGTGCGTGCGGCGCTCCGCAGGCCCCGGCCTGCGGACGCAGAGGGAGATCTCTCCTCAGCTCCGACGCGGCCTTCAGGGTCCCGAGGTTCGGTGTGCCGAGGAGAACCAGCCGGCGCACGAGCGGCTCCTGCCGGCTGTGGGCGAAGAGGCGCGCGCCGAGCCCGGCGGAGCCGAACGCGAGGAGGTCCACCTGGCGCGGAGCGCTGCCGAGCTGATCCTCGAGGTGCTCGCGGGCGCGCTCGGCGATGCTCTCGAGGGCCAGGGCGCCTGGACCGACGCCGCCGGGGATCCTCGCCGTGATGAGGATGCCCTCCCCGGTGAGTCGGGCCGCGAGGCCCGCCCAGAAATCTTCCCGGACCATCCCGGACGAGACCGCGATCAGCGGCAGCGGCACCGCGATCACGATGTCCTGGGCGACGCGCGCCGGTCCGCTGCCCCCGAACAGGCCTCCTCCCTCGACGCGCATCTGCAGGCCGCGGGGCTCGGAGAGCGCATCGATGCTCGAGTGAAAGCGCAGCGAGGATCCGCCGGCGATGCCGTCGGGCACCGGGATCCGGAAGGCGCCGCTGGAGTCGACCTGGGCTCCCGCGATCGGATCTCCAGATCCGGAGACGAGCCATACCTCCCCCCTCCGCACCGCGGTGCCATCGCCGTCATCGAAGACCACGCGTCCCTGGATGGCGGGATGGACCGGCTCGACGGCCAGAGCGCACTCCGCCGCCGGGCCGCGGTAGAGGAAGGAGCGGATGCCCCGCAGGCGGTACGTGAGCCTTCCCGCCGGCACCGCCTCGTCGAGAAAGGAGTCTCCGGCGACGACCGCCAGCCTCACCGCTGGACCCGACAGCGGATCCGGGCCCGGGTCCTCGATCGACGAGATCCTCTCGATCTCGTACGCGTCGTAGGCGGGTTCCTGGATCCAGCGGAGGGCGGCCCGCAGCTGGCCGCCCGCGTCCTCCAGCTCGCACCGGACGATCTCGAGCGCCGGGAGATCCTCCCGTCCCAGGACCTCGATCTCGCACTCCGCGCGCCTGCCTTCGGGCACCGTCGACGGATCGAAGACCTCCACGAGGAACCTGCCGGGGCCGCGGTCGAACTCGAAGCGGGTCTCACGGGGATCGAGCAGCTCTCCGAGGCCTGCCGGGTCCGGGGATCCATCCGCCAGGACCGGCTCGCCGTTGATCAGGATCCGCAGCGCGCCGTAGGAGTCTCCCGGCCTCCAGGTGACGACGACGCGCGTCGTCTCGGGCACCTGGAAGCAGAAGAGATCGACGACCTCGAGCGGCCGGACATCGACGCGGCAGAGGTTGGAGCGGAGCTCCTCGTCGCCGTCGGCGACCAGGAAGTATTCCCGCAGGCCGGGCGGCGGCCGGGGATCCATGAACTCCTGGAGGTCGCCCGGAAGGCCCGCCGCGATCGGCAGCCCGTCCCGGAACACGCTGATCTGCCTGTAGACCCGGGGGAGTACCCAGTTGAGCCGGACGCGAGGACCGCTCTGGAGCGAGCAGCTCAGGCTGCGCGGTGCCGCGGCGTTTCCCAGCGCGCGGACCTCGTACGCCACGCCCCGGCCGCTGCCCGCGGAGACGGGATGTCCGGGGGCGCCCACCGCGAAGGCCCCCTTTCCGAGTCCGGCCCGGTCAGGCAGTCCGACGACAGCCTCTCCCAGCCTCGCCTGCGGCTGGTTCTGGAGGATCTTGACGCCGTAGGGCGGGCGGAGGAGGCTGAGGCCCGACAGCGCGATCGCGGGCTGGAGCTCCTCGCCGCCGAAGACGAGGTAAGCGGCGCCGAGCCCGACATCCTGCCCGGGGGCTCCGATCAGGATCTCACCCAGGCCGTCGCCGCTCAGGTCGGGAACCAGGCCGACCGAGGCTCCTGCGGCAGAGCCCGCCGGTCCGGCGATGATCGCCGCGAGGGAGTCGTCGACCCAGCGGAGCGGCTCCTCCTTGAGGTAGGATCCTCCTGCGACGAGAGCCGCCAGCCCGCCGAGCCTCCCCTCCACGGTGCTCGCCTGAGGAGCTCCGATGGCGACGTCGGGGATGCCGTCTCCCGTCGCGTCGACCCCGCCGGCGAGAGACGCTCCGAGCCTGGCTCCGGAGAGCGCCGACCGCAGCTCGGCGGCCACCTCCGGATCGCCGGCGCCGATCTCCAGCCGGCGCGGCGGATCGAGCGACCCCAGCGCGGGCGAGCCGAAGACGATGAAGACCGCTCCGCCCTCGTCTCGGCCGGGCGCGCCCACCGCGAAGTCGTCGAATCCGTCTCCGTCGACGTCTCCCAGCGGAGCGATCGCCGCTCCGAGTTCAGCGAGAGGCGAAGGGCCCGCGATCTCCAGAACCCGATCGGCGCCGAGCGGGTCGAGATCGATGACGCTCGGACCCTCGCGAAGCGCCGGACCTCCGAAGAGGACGAGCACCTTGCCCTCAGGGTGATCGGCCGCGCCCGCGTCGGGAAGACCGACGGCGACATCGTCGAACCCGTCGCCATCGATGTCGCCGATGCCCGATCCGGACGTTCCCAGCGCGACCGTCTCGCCGCCGGCGGCGAGGAGGACGGCTCGCGGCTCTCCGTCTCCCCGCAGGACGAGGGGGGCGAGGAGGAGGGCCGGCGGCAGCCGGTCGCTGCCGAGGAGCAGGTAGACGCCTCCGCGCGGGGCCAGGTCGTCCTGGATTCCCGGCGCTCCGATGAGCAGGTCGTCGATGCCGTCGTCGTCGACGTCTCCGGCCGGAGCCACGAAGGAGCCGAACCGGTCCTGCTGCTCGAGGCCGCTCGCGAGGAGCACGCCCTTGCTATCGAGGTTGCCGAGGGAGAGCTGCTGGGGGAGCGCGACTCCTCCGCGGACGACCCAGACGAACCCCGGCCGGCCGGGGTTCTCCTCCCGGCTTCCCAGCAGGAGATCCGGCCAGCCGTCGCCGTCGACATCTCCCGCCGATGCCATGGAGCTTCCCGTCCCCACCTGCTCGAGAGCGCTCCGGTACCTCGTGATGCCCCCCTCGAGCTGGTCGAGCAGGACGATCGCGGGGAAGGGGCTCTCTCCGTCCGGCCACGGGGGACCGTTCTGCGCGCCGAGGCGCGGGCCGGCCGCGACCGAGAGGCAGAGAGCCAGCCAGGCGGCGAGCCGGCGAGGGCCGGGCCGCGGACAGACGATCTCCAGCGCCCGGCTGCGACCGAGCGGGGCCGCGCCGAGCCCTGAGGGCTGCCTCTGACTCCGGTACCTGTTCATCTCGAGAATCTCGGCGGGATCCGACAGCCCGCCCAGCGGCGGGCGATCGGAGCCTCCGGGTCTCCGGGAGCGCGGGAGAGGGCCTTGCCGGAGAGCGCCGTCTCGCCGGCGCCGGCTGACTCCATTCTCCTGTCCCGGAGAAGAATACATGAGAGAAAAAAGCTCTCGCCAGCGGCGCGAGAGCCCTGAAGAGTTTAAGCCTTCCGCTCCGGATAGGTCACCGCGGGTGACCGGCTCGGCGGACGGGGGCCGCGGGATCGACTCGTCTGGGATCTCATCGCTCCCACCCGAGGGCGAGGCGAAAAGACGAGGGCGGCGATGGACCAATAAACGTCGGGCCTGTTATCCAACGAACCAACACAACACCATCGACCGCCCACGCTAGCCTCTCACTCGGGCCCGGCCCGGCTCGGCCGCGGACCAGTTCCGCGCAACCTCGCGAAGCTCTCGGGCTGCCCGACATCGTATACACACGGCGTGCCAGAGCGGAGGAGACGGATGAGCACTTGAAAATCAACGACTTACGGAGTGCTCGATCGCGCCCTGACAAGAGAGCTGTCATCCAGCCGCTGGAGTTCGGATGGTGTTGGTGCGAGGATTGACAGTCCGGTTGTCAGCCCGAGCGGGCCAGAGCGCTCGCTCCGGAGGAAAGCCCCCGCAGCACCGGAGGCCCGCGGCGGCAGGCTGGGTGCCAGCGCTGCGAACCCCGCAGCAGAGCGGCTGCCGCTGCCGGTCGCCGACGATCGTCCCAGCCGCTTGCAGGGGGGCGAGTTGCATCCTCTGCGGGCGAGGCCTGGGCGTTGCCGCATACCGGTCCAAGGGTATACTTCTCCGGCCTTTTCCGCGCACTCAAACGTCGCGAGGGGTGGGTGAAGGGCGCACGCGGCGGCAGGTACCTTCGATGCGGCACCGGTGGAACTCGAGCCTCCTGGCGGGGCTTTGCCTTTTCCTTCTGCTGACCGGCTGCGCGCCGCGCGGAGCGTTATCGGAAAAGCTGCAGACGATCGATGAGCTTCGCCGGGAGCTGGAGGGAAGCGCCGAGGCTCTCGCCGCGGCCCGCAGGACCGAGGAGGCGCTCGTCGAGCGGCTGAGCCAATCCCTCTGCGAGAACGAGCGCCTCGGGGCGGCGCTCGAGGCGCACGGCCGCGCGCTGGCCGCGAGCGGATCCCAGACGGCCGTGCTCGAGGCGGAGCGGGGAGAGCTGGTGGACCGCATGGACGCTCAGGCGCAGCGGCTCATGGCTCTCGAGATGGAGCGCGACCGGCTCGAAGGCGAGCGGCTCGCGCTCGGCGAGGAGAGGCGCGCGCTGCTCGAAAGCGGCCGCTCGGGGGCGGAGAGAGACGGATCCGCGGCCGACGGCCGGACGGCCGGCGCGCCGGGGGAGGCATCGCCGCCGGACGGCTCGCCTCCAGGTCTCGAGGGGCTGCTCCTCGGGGGTGTGCTCGCCCAGCGGCTCGAGAGGCTGGATGCCTACCGGCAGCGCCTTCTCCAGCGCGCGCTCGAGGCGAACCGGAGGATCGAGACGGAAGGAGTGGCTGCCGCGCCGCTGCCGAACTGCGATCTCTACCGCGACGACGCGCGAGGGCTGTGGGAGGAGCTCTCGGGGCTCGTCCGGGAACGGCTCCGCCGCATCGCCAGCCGGGAAGCTCGCTGGGACTCGACCGATCTGAGCGTGCTCGCGGCGATCGCGCTGGCGGGAACCTGGCTCTTGGGCCTGATCCGGGCGCCTGTGCGCTGGCTCCAGTCGAGGCGCCACCGGCGTGAGATGCTCCGCCTCAAGCGGCGGATCTGCGAGCTCGAGGTGAATCCAGCTCTGATGCCCGGCGGTCCGCGGCTGGCCGCGCGCGCGCTGGGAGCTCAGGAGGCGGCCGGGGATCTCGCGCAGGAAGAGGCTCAGGCCGGCGCGGCAGAGGGCGCGCTGGCCGAGAGCAGCGCGGCGGAGGGCGAAGTCCCGCAGGGCGCGGGGCTCCCGGCGGGCGAGGCGGCCGGGACAGGATCCTCAGGCTCGCTCGAGGGGACCGGGGCCGGAGGCTGCGCCGCAGACACCGCGGGCGACGGACGGGGCGCGGATGACTCCGCCGTGGGGGAGGAGGAGAGAGAGGCGGCCTCTCTGGAGGCGTCGAAGCCCCGGCGGCCCGCGCCTTCGGTGGTCGCTCCGGTGCAGATCGTCGTCGGCGGCCGGCTGGCCAGCAGCGCCCGTGAGACGGAGCCCACCGGCCAAAGGGGTTCTCCCCCGGCGGAATCGCCGCTTCGCCGCAGGCCAGGCGCTCTCCAGGGAGTGCGGCTCCGCGACGAGGCTCAGGTGGCTCCTGCGGCCGAGCGGACCGGTGCTCTCTCGGCGCCGCGCTCGCGGACGGTGGAGATCGAACGTCCGGCCTTCGAGGATGCTGACGCGCCCGCGGCGCCGGAGTCGCGGACGGCGGAGATCGAGCCACCGGCGCTCGATGGCGATGCGCTCTCGGCGCCGCGCTCGCGGACGGTGGAGATCGAACGTCCGGCCTTCGAGGATGCTGGTGCGCCCGCGGCGCCGGAGTCGCGGACAGAGGAGATCGAGCCACCGGTGCTCGACGGCGGCGCTCTCTCGGCGCCGCGCTCGCGGACGGTGGAGA